>DATMEE010000355.1:0-3154 GCA_035557035.1 Phycisphaerae bacterium | reverse complement strand
GCCTTCACCGCCCGGCCGGGACCGGGAAGACCTCCGAACCAGGAGCGCAGACCCTCGCGATGATGCCCCCCGCCGGCAAAACCGACGTTTCCGGTGTCGTCATCCTGGGAATACGGCCGGTCCTGCCAGCTCATCCATTCGTCCTTCGCAGATGGTCATAGCGCATGAGCACGATCAACGTCTTGGCGTCCTCGATGCGGCCATCGTACGCCATTTGCACGGCCTCGTCACACGACATGCGGTGAACGGTGATGCGCTCGGTCGGTTCGAGTTTCTGCTGCGTCTGCACGAGATTGCGGGCGACGAAGGCGAACAGCTTTTCAGTGAGAAAGCCGGGCGATGGATAGAACTCGCACAGCAGCGTCAGGTCCGATGAGCGGTAGCCGGTTTCCTCCTCGAGTTCGCGGCCGGCGGCGTCCTGCGGCGATTCGCAGGGTTTGTCCAGCGTTCCAGCGGGCAGCTCCCACAGTTCGCGGCCGATGGCGGGCCGATGGTTGCGAATCATCAGCAGCTCGTTCTCGGAGAGCAATGGAAGGACCACCGCAGCCCCGCCGTGCCGGATGTACTCAAATTCGCGGGCACCCCCATCGGCGGTGGGAATCTCGGTGCGGATGACGCTGAATTTCCGTGTCTTGACGACCTCGCCCATGCAGGGCCTCCTGGCGAATCTGGACCACCGTAGATTATATGGCGAGGATTCCGGCTGATCCGTCGCCTTACTCGTTGGATGACAGGCGTTTGGATGCCGCCCTTGAGGCCGTCGCCACGGCCTGCTAAGATGCATGGCTCGCGCGGAGAACGCCTCCGGCGATTTGCGAATCGAGGCAAACGCATCATGAAGCAGGATACGCATCCAAAATACTTTGACAACGCCGAAGTGAGCTGCGGCTGCGGGAACAAGTTCACCACCGGCAGCACGATCCAGAAGATCACCGTGGAAATCTGCGCCGCCTGCCACCCGTTCTTCACGGGATCGCAGAAGTTCGTGGACACCGCCGGCCGGGTTGAGAAGTTCCAGAAGAAGTTCGGCGGGAATTACTTCAAGCAGCCCAAGAAAGCTGAAGCGAAGGCTTAGCTTTATTGATTCGTACTCATCACGCCGTTCTTGCGGGGTTTCGCCGCCGCGATAACGGCGTGATTGCTTTTAGAGACGGAACGGCGAGTCTGCGCCGATCCCGCCGACTTCCGCACTAAAGGTTCTTCATTCCGGGCACCGCCCGGACTCGAAGTCCGGGGCTCTTCGAATGGCCGAGACACAAGTCAGTCCCGGATTCCTCTCGAAGCTCGACGACATGTCGCGGCGTTATGACGCCATCACGGATGAAATGGGCACACCGGAAGTCGCGGCCAACACGGCCCGTCTGATCAGCCTTTCCAAGGAACACGCCAAGCTCAGGCGCATGGTCGAGCCGTATCGCGAATATCGACAGGCGCTGAAGCAATCCGACGAAGCGCGATCGATGACCACCGATCCTTCCGCTGACGCGGAGATGCGCGAGCTGGCCGAGCTGGAGGTGACCGAGCTGGATGCGCGGGCGAATCAGATCATGGACGCGCTGATCGACGAGCTGATCGTCGGCGAGGAGGCAGGCGTCGATTCGATCATCATCGAGGTGCGGGCCGGGACAGGCGGCGACGAGGCGGCGATTTTTGCGGGCGACCTGTATGACATTTATTCGCGGTTCGCGGCGGCTCACGGGTTCAAGGTAGAACTCCTTGACGCCTCGACCTCGGACCAGGGCGGCTATCGCGAAGTCGTATTCGGCGTGAAGGGCTCGGGCGTGTACACCTTTTTCGGTTACGAAGCCGGCGGGCATCGGGTGCAGCGCGTGCCAGTGACGGAGACCCAGGGGCGGATTCACACGAGCGCCGCCACGGTGGCGGTGCTTCCCGAAGTCGAGGAGACCGAGGTCGACATCAACTGGGAGAAGGACGTGCTGGAGCATGTCAGCCGCGCGGGCGGACCCGGCGGGCAAAACGTCAACAAGGTTTCCAGCGCGATCCGGCTCGAGCACATTGCCACCGGGATCACCGTCTCGATGCGCGACGAAAAGAGCCAGCACAAAAATCGGGCCAAGGCGCGGCGGATCATGGCCAGCCGCGTGAAGCAGCATTTCGATTCGATCGAGCGGACCAAGCGGGAGAGCGCCCGCAAGACGATGATCGGCTCGGGCGACCGCAGCGAGCGCATTCGGACCTACAACTATCCGCAGAACCGCTGCACGGATCACCGGGTGAACGAGAACTATTCGCTGGAGATGGTGACGCGTGGGGAGCTCGACGCGATCGTCAAGGACCTGCGGCGATATGATCGGCAGCTCGCCCTGGCCAACGCCTAAGCTCGCTTACGAAGGCCGAGGCAACCGCGAAAAGCAACTACCGAAGCGCTGGAACTTGGAGGCGGGCGGCGTTGTTGATACAATGGAAAACTCCATACGCTTAGTTCCGCCGCCCCTTCGGAGCGGATTGACTTCATAATCCTTGCTGTCCATGGGTTGCGCTTCGCTTCACCCGTGGCTACAACCCGTCGCCCCTTCGGGGCGAGGAGACGCCACATGGCTGGCACCTCACGCGATACCGGCATCAAGGGCTTTTGCACCGTCGAGCAGCACATCCTTTCGAAGCAGGGCGAGCACCCCCATGCGACCGGCGCCTTCAGTTCGGTGCTGACGGGCATCATGCTTGCCGGCCGGATTATTTCCGCCAAGGTTCGCCGGGCGGGCATTCTCGACGTGCTGGGCGAGACCTCGGAAGTCAATGTTCATGGCGAACAGCAGCAGAAGCTCGACCAGATCGCGAACAAGGCGCTGGAAACCTGCCTCTGCTACCGCGAAAGCGTGGGCATTATCGCGTCCGAAGAACTGGACGAGCCGCGCATCGTGCGCGAGACTTCGGGCAAATACGTCATCATCTTCGATCCGCTCGACGGCTCCAGCAACATCGACGTCAACGTCTCCGTCGGCACGATCTTCTCCATCTTCGAGCGCGGAACCCACAACGGCGCAGGGCACGATCATCTGGCCGATGTCCTGCAGCCCGGCCGCAAGCAGGTGGCGGCCGGCTATATCGTGTATGGCTCCAGTACGGTCATGTGCTATTCGACGGGCGAGGGCGTTCACATGTTCACGCTCGATCCGAGCGTCGGCTTGTTCCT
>DATMEE010000354.1:0-6430 GCA_035557035.1 Phycisphaerae bacterium | reverse complement strand
CGGGCGTTGAGCAGCACCTGGAGATATTTGTCGAATGTTTCGCTGCCGTTAATCATGGCGGTGACGGCGATGAGCGGCCGGGCCATGAAGCCTTCGCCGAGGGTAATGGGGAACGGGCCGATGTTTTCGATGCGAAAGATCACGCGGACGGGGCCGGGAATGGGCAGGGATTCGTCGACGAACTTCATGGTGACGGAGAGAAAATCGGCCGGGCGGCGGATGTAATCGAACACGTCGCGATTGAAGCGGTTGTGGGCTTCGGCGATGCGGGTGTGCTGCGGGGCGACGGGTGGGGATTCGTCGTATTTGCGAAGCAGGTCGGCGATCATCTCGAAGGCGACGCCGTCGTACTGGAGCGTGGCGGCCTTGTGCAGGGTGGTGAGGGCTTCGGCCTTTTTGTCCTGCTCGATCTGAATGCGGGCGAGTTCATACGCGGCCAACTGATCGAAAGCGGCCAGCGACTTGAGCAGGGGTATCGCCTCGTCGGTCTTCCCACTTAATCGCAGCGCGTGCGCATGGGCGAGCTTCGCCAGCGCGCTCGGCTCGTTTTCCTTCATGGCCATTTCCGCCAGCTTCAGTGCCTTCTCGGCGTCACGCTTATGAAACGCATGGAACCACGCGATTTCCGCCAGGCGTGCGCGATCGTTGGATTCGACCGCCTTGTCCGTCTCGGAGCGATAGGCCGCTTCAACGAGAGCGATGTCGGCGGCCTGCTCATCGGCGCGGTTCAGACGGCCGAGCGCCGTTGCGCGCAGCAGCCGGGCGAGGTGCAGGTTTTCGTCGGCCTTCAAGGCCTTGTCGGCCGCGTTGATGGCCCGCTCGTATTCCTTCGCGTTGAAATAGGACACGGCGAGCTTGTGCCAGTAGTCCGCGGGGACCGGACCGGTCTGGGATTGCTCGTGAAACTGAATGGCGCGATTGAACCATTCCTGCGCCTGGCCGTGCAGGCCGAGGCGGTCCATGTATTCGCCGAGGCCCCAGACGAGGTTGGTCTGGCTGGGGTTGGCGGCGATGAGCTGCAGCGCCATCTCGACGCGCTGAAGCGACGGCTCGGTCTCGCCGAACATTTCGAAGGCGACGCGGCGGGCGTCGACGTTCATCGGGTTAAGCCGGAGGGCCTTTTCGACTTCTTTCGCGGCCGCGCCGTTTTCGCGGCGTTCGAAGTAATGGCGGGCGAGCTGGCCATGAAGATGACTTTCGTAGGCGCGGGGCACGCCCTCTCGGGCCAGTTCGCCCTCGACAAACGACAGGCGATCCTCGGCGGTCTGACGGCCGGCCAGGTCCAGCTCGAAAAGGCGGAGACGAGCAGCCTCGTCGCCCGGGGCCAGTTTGACGTAGGATCGGAGTGCCTCGACAGCGGCATCACCGCGATCGAGCCGGGTTTCGAGATCGTACAGCCAGTAGTAGGCCTCGGGGCAGCCGGGATCGACTTCGACGGCTGCTTTCAGGATCGCCAGGACGTGAAGCGAAGAGCTTCTTGGGTCGCCGCGGCCGACGAGATGCCCCTGATGCCGAGCGAGGTCCACGAGCCACTGGCCCATGCCGTGGGCACTGGGAAGCTCGTCGCGACTGGGGGCAGGGTTTGAAGGGACTTGTGTTTTTTTCGTGGATGCCGCATCGCCTGGCGGTGTAACCCCGGTGGCGGCGGTGACTGCCGCAAAGAGGAAAGCAGTGATAAGCATTTGGAGGTCCTCTAGGAATCGCCTGAAATCAAAGGGAATCGATTGATCGCCAAACGGCAAGCCTCGTTCTGGGTTTCTGGCGCGCAATCGAGCATTGATTGTCCGCGCATCGATTCGCGAGAAATAAACGATCTGAGGCGCAAACCTTAGTTATTATCGGCACTTGTAACCGGCTCCAACAGCTCCCGCAAGCCGGGGGCCTGCTCGGTGAGTTCGGTCAGATCGTGGTAGAGGCGCGCCCGGCGGAGAAGGAAACCGGCCTTTTCCGCGTCGCCGGTTCGAAGACAGGCCACGGCCATCAAGGCGTGAGCCATGGCGGCGCGCGGGGAGTCCAGCAGTTCCGCCCGGGCGACTTTCTCTTTTAGATCGGAAGTCGCGCCGGCGAAATCGTTCATGGCGATTTTCGAGCGCAGCTCGATTGGCAGTATGAGCAACTGATCATCCAGCGAAAGGCGCGAAATCTCCTGCGTCAACGGCGCGAGCGCGCGGTTGGCCGCGGCCGCATCGCCCAGCGACAGGCGGCAGTCGGCGAGAAGAATTCGGCTGGTGCGGCCGATGAGTTGCGTCGGGCGGCCCTTCATGGCCACCACGCCATCGCACAGGTTTGCGGCCGCCTCGAAGTTTCGCAGGCCGTGGGCGACCACCGCGAGATTGTGACAGGCGAGCAGCTTTCCCTGTCGATACAGGCTGAACTGATTTGCCGCGCTGATGAGCTGGTTTTCGGCGAGGTCGAGGCGGCCGTTGGCCATGTACACGGTCGCCTGGTTCGCGGCGCGCATTTGCCGGAGGCTCAGCACCGCGAGACCGATCCAGGTGAGGCCCGCAAGCGCCGCCGCGGCCCAGATCAGTCCCAGCCGCGCGTCGTCGCGGGCGAGCCATGCCGTGGCAAGGACACCGACGGCGATGACGGCCAGCAGCAGTATGCGCACGGCGCCTGAGAGAATGAGCTGCCGCTTTAAGGCCTGGATGAGTTGTCGGGCATCGGAACCGGTCAGCATGGACGGTCCTCCGCCTGGTAGACCGTCTGCAACGGCGCGAGAAACGGAAGCTCCTCGGTGAGACGCTCCGGCCGCACGAGCATCGTCGCGTCCTTCCAGTACCGCTCTGCTTGATCGGTGCGGCCGAGTTGATGCAGGGCCTTGGCGATCAGGGCATAGGGGTAGCCCGCCCGGGTCGAAAGATATCTGCGAACCAGTTCACGAAGCTCGTCGAGGTTTTCGACGGCGTCGGCGAATTGCCCCATGAAGACCTGCTGATACAGCCGGATCGAGGCGAGCACCGCGCGATAGTGCAGCGGCATGGTCATCTTCTCGAGACGGCCGAGCATGTCGATTCCGTCGGTCAGCTCCTCGTTGCGGAGCTTGGCCGAGGTCATCGCCATCTGGACGATGTGAAGCTGGTGCGGCTCGCCGATCCGGTTGACGAGCAGATTCTTGTATATCTCGATCGCGCTACCGAAGTTTTTGTCCCGCTCCGCCACGGCGGCGAGCGAAAGAAACGCCGACGCCCGATCGCTTTCGGAATGGATCGGCCGCGTCAGACCGCCTTCCAACGCCGCGGCGGCCGCCTCCCACTTTTCGAGTTGGACGCTTTCGCGGGCGAGGGTGACAAAAGCGCGTTTGCGCCGGCGGCGACGGCTGGCCGATGCCACACCGCCGAGGACGCCCAGGGCGAAGGCGGCTGGAATCGCGATCATCGCCTCCGAGGCCAATCCGAGATCATCGCCACGCAGGGCCGGCACGAAGAGAAATGCGAGCACGATGCCGATCAGGAAGTACCAGCCGAACGAGCGGCGGCGCGGCGGCGCGGTGAGTTCGAAGGCCCGGTGAATGAACGTATCGTCGATTCGCATTGCGGCCTTATCATAGCATTTTTCGCCACGAGCGTCGGGACGCTGGAGCTGGTGATGCCGCTGCCGATTTATTACGAGAATGACGCCGACCTGGGGGTGCTGCGAGGTAGCCCGGTCGCGATTCTCGGCTATGGCCGTCAGGGGCGGGCGCACGCACTGAATCTTCGCGATTCGGGAGTGAGCGTGGTCGTGGGGCAACGGACGGGCGGTCCGAATTATCAGCTTGCGATCGAGGATGGATTTGGGCCGGTCGCGATTCGAGATGCGGTCGCGGGGGCGACGCTGCTTATTTTCGCGCTGCCCGATGAGCGGATGGGGGAGATTTACGAGGCCGAGATCGCAGCGCATCTGCGGGCCGGGCAGACGCTGGGATTTGTTCATGGCTTTGCGATTCGCTTCGGGTTGATCCGGCCGCCGGCGGACGTGGATGTCGTGATGATTGCACCCAAGGGGCCCGGGACGCTGGTGCGGGATGCGTTCGTCCGCGGCGGGGGGCTGACGTGCGTGCTGGCGGTGCATCAGGATATCAGCGGGCGGGCGAAGGACATTGCCTTGGCATGGGGCCGGGGCGTGGGCGGGGGCCGGGGCGGAATGATCGAGACGACTTTTGCCGCGGAGTGCGAGGCCGACCTGTTCGGCGAGCAGGCGGTGCTGTGCGGCGGGGCGATGGAGCTGATGAAGGCGGCGTTCGACGTGCTGGTCGAGGCGGGCTATCCCGAGGAGATCGCCCATTTCGAGTGCATGCACGAGCTGAAGCAGATCACCGACATGCAATATGCCGACGGGCTGGCAGCGATGCGGAGCCGCATCAGCGGCACGGCCTGCTACGGCGGCCTGACGCGCGGGCCGCGGCTGATCGATGAACGGGTGAAGCGGGAGATGCGGGCGATGCTGGCGGAGATTCGCGACGGGTCGTTTGCGCGGGAATGGATCGAGGAGTGCCGCGCCGGCCGGGGCCGACTCGATGAATTGAAAGCCGCGGAGGCGACGCATGGGTCCGAGGCGGCGGGGGAAGCGGTGCGCCGCCTCGCGTCGCAGGCGATGTCGGGTCGGCGAGAGTAATGAAGTATTTAATTTGCGATGCGAAAGGACTGCCGGAAGTGGCTTCGCCGTTTTGCAATCCGCGGTTGCAAGCCGCTGAATTTCGGCTTACAGTTTATGATCGCGCACGCAGTCTGCCGAGACGGCGGGCGCAACCGGGGACGTAGCTCAGTTGGGAGAGCGTCGCGTTCGCAATGCGAAGGTCGTGGGTTCGAGCCCCATCGTCTCCAGTCATCTCAGTCCATTCTTGCGAGCCTCCACCCCAGGACGTAACGGGAGCGGATGGGAATCGAACCCACCAGGCACTGCGAAGCAGCGCCTCAACGGCTTTGAAGACCGCGGGGCCCACCAGGAACCCGGACGCTCCCCCTATGAAAGTTGCTGGTGGTTAGTTTCTAGTGGCGATTGGGGAGAGGCAAGTCGTCTGACGATGGTTGCACCCCCTTTTCCGGCACCGCCTCGATAAGTACGATACAGGTCCGATTCGCAATGAACGCTTGAGACGGCAGTCTCCCAGAGTGAGGGTGAACTCATGGCCAGGTTGTTTAAGAACATCGTCGATGTCATCGGCAACACGCCGCTGGTGCGGATCAATCGCATCATCAACGCGAAGGCGGAGGTCTATGCGAAGCTGGAGTACCTGAACCCGCTGGCCAGCGTGAAGGATCGCATTGCCAAATCGATGATCGAAGCGGCCGAGCGCGACGGGAAGATCGGCCCCGACACCGAGATCATCGAGCCGACCAGCGGCAACACCGGCATCGGCCTTGCGTTCGTGTGCGCGGCGAAGGGCTACAAGCTCACGCTGACCATGCCGGAGTCGATGAGCATGGAGCGGCGAAATCTCTTGAAGGCGCTGGGGGCAAAGCTGGTGCTGACGCCGGCGACCGAGGGGATGCCCGGCGCGATCAAGCGGGCCAAGGAGTTGGTCGCTGAAACGAAAGGCAGCTTCATGCCGCAGCAGTTCGAGAACGCGGCCAATCCCGAAGTTCATCGCAAGACCACGGCCATGGAAATCTGGAACGACACCGACGGGCGCGTGGATATTCTCGTTTCCGGCATCGGCACGGGCGGAACGATCACGGGCGTGGGCGAGGTCATCAAGCAGAAGAAGCCGTCGTTTCGATGCGTGGCCGTCGAGCCGGAGGAGTCGCCGGTGTTGACGCAGGCGCGCGAGGGCCAGCCGCTCAAGCCCGGGCCGCACAAGATTCAGGGGATTGGCGCGGGCTTTGCCCCGGCGATCCTGAATAAGGAAATCTACGACGA
The DNA here is from genome assembly GCA_035557035.1 of Phycisphaerae bacterium. Taxonomy (GTDB): domain Bacteria; phylum Planctomycetota; class Phycisphaerae; order UBA1845; family UTPLA1; genus JADJRI01. Next base: position 589 of record DATMEE010000354.1, on the reverse strand, counting down.
GATCGAACGGGTGAACTCGGCCGATGCCATGGCATGGGCACGCCGGTCGGCGAAGGAGGAGGGTATCCTCTGCGGAATCTCGTCCGGCGCGGCGCTCTGCGCCGCGGATCGGGTGGCGAAACGGCCGGAGAATTCGGGAAAGCTGATCGTCGCGGTGCTGCCGTCGTCCGGGGAGCGATATCTTAGCACGCCGTTGTTCAGCGAGGCGTGATGCGAGTTGCTGGTTGCTAATTTCTCGTGCTTGGTACGAGATGACAGAAACTCACCGCTCAGCTGACGAGAAACCCGTAACCGGAAACTAAAACCAGAACTAGGAACCAGAAACCAGGAACCGGAAAAAGAATGACCGATAATAAAGCAACGAACGTCGTCTGGCATCAGGGGCACGTCGATCGCGATGATCGCCGCGCCATCCTGAAGCAACAGGGATGCACCATCTGGCTCACCGGCCTGCCTTCCAGCGGCAAGAGCACGGTGGGTTTTTCGCTGGAGCACGCGCTGATCCAGCAGGGCCGGCTGGCCTATGTGCTGGACGGTGACAACATCCGCCACGGGCTGTGCAAGAACCTCGGTTTTTCGGCCGAGGACC
>DATMEE010000353.1:0-15673 GCA_035557035.1 Phycisphaerae bacterium | reverse complement strand
CGGAGCGAGCGCCTTCTTGCCGCCGATCTTGACCGTCAACTCCTTCGTCTCGCCGTCCTTCACTTCGACTTCCTGCGTGACGACGCCGAAGGTCTCGTGCCAGAACTCGATCTCGTATTTGCCGGCCGGAAGTTCCTTGATCTCGAAGGTGCCGCGCTCGGCTTCCTTGCCCTTGGGGGCGGCTTCGTGATCCTTGGTGACGGAGAAGAACGGGTGTGTCAGCACGCCGACGTAGCTGGACATCCAGCCGTGTACGTCGCACTTCACCTTGGCCATGACCTCGGGCTTGGTGAAGGTGTCGTTGCCGCGAAGCTCTTTCTTCATGTTCTGCTGAGGCTGAGCAAAATTGAATTGCGGATTTTTCTTAGCCAGCGAGTGAATGTTGTGGTTCACCGGATCGCTGTTGAGGATGTCCATGCCCTGTCCCGCGATCATGCCCATGACGTGCGGATGATAGACGCAGCCTTTCTGGTCGATCACGACGGGCGTGGCGGGCACATCGTATTTTTCGTCGGCGCCCTTCTTGACGTAGCAGAATACGTATGGCACCGCGTTCCCCTGATCTTTGTAAACGATAAGGCCCTGATCCGCCTGCGGCGTGGCATGCTGCTTCTGGCAGGTCGCATCGGCCTTCATGTCCAACGGCTTGATTTTCGGCGGCGGCGTGGCCTCGTCGAGCACGACTTTGCCCTTGATGACGGCCGTGCCTTTTTTGCCGTCGGCGACGGCGGGGGAGGTCAGCAGCGCCGCACACAGGCAGGCAGCGCTCACACTCAGAATTCCTCGCGTAAACATGGGGTACTCCTTCAAAATGGGCGAAACCGTCGCCCGATCCGTTGTAACCAAACCGCCTTAATTTGCAAGCGAGCGCCGGCCCGCCTGCGGTACACCGTTGTAGACACCTATGGGACGGCGACGCGAATCGCGTTACGGGCCGTGAAACTTCGTTTCGGGACTCGCGATCCCCATTGCGCATCACAGTAACCGCTTCCTTACGGGCGCGGCTCTGTTTTACCCATCGAAATCGAACTCGACCTCCTCTTCCTTTTTCTCTTCCTCCGCCGCATCGCCGCCGCCGAAGTCGAATTCGACTTCTTCCTCGGTCGCCTTCTGGGTGGCGGCCTCGGCCGCGCCGGGTTGGATCGCGGTGTGCCGCCGCTCGCCCATCTCGTAGAGGAAATCGATGAGCAGAGAGGCCTGCTCGTCGACCGTTTTGCCGAACTGGGCTTCCTTCGCGGTGCGCTGGTCCTCGGGCAGCGAGGCATAGGCGCTGCCGCCCTGGAAAATCTGCGGCATGTTCGCGCCGGGCTGAATGGCCTGCGGGTCCTGCAGCCACTTGACGACCCATTCGTATTGCAGGCGCTTGTGGGTCAGGGCGAAATTGGGGGCCTTGATGTCCGTCGTCGTGCCCGGGAGCGACGGATCGCCGCCGACGTGGCACGCGAGACACTTCAGGTCGTAGAAAAATTCCTCGCCCAGCTTGAATCGCGCGTCGTCGACCGTGTGGGTTTCGGGATCACTATAAGGGAATTCGATATCAAAGACATTCGCGAGGAACGTCGCCCGCGCCAGCGCTTTCTGGAACGGATTGGCGAGCGTTTCGATCACTTCCTGCGGCGTATTGGCCGCGGAAATGTCGAACTCGTACGGCGTGGCCTGCTTGTGCCGCAGCGCATAATGCTGGAGGAACTCGGCCTCGTCGGTGTAGCTGTCCTCGGCGTACCAGTGCGGGTTTTCGGGCGTCGAGGATGCGCCGGAATGCACTTGTTGAAGATACAGCGCGACGGGCGCGATCTGGTCCTTCAGCAGCTTGGCCTCGTATTCGCTCAGGCCCGCGAAATACTCGACCAGCGTCGTCGCGTCTTCCGTCGAAAGGAAGAAGCTGGGCATTCGCGCGTCGAGCCAGGGCCGCAGCATCTCCACGTTGTTCAGGAACGAGAAGAGCCAGTCGTATTGCACCTTGGCCCCTTCGCCCCAGAGCAGCGGCGGCTTGAAGCGGGCGCCGAACTTGAAATCGTCCGGGTGGGCGGGGTCGTCGGAGTAATACTGCTGGATCGTTGCCTCGCGATCGCCCTCGATCGTGTGGCAGCCTATGCAGTTCAATTCGTGAACCAGGGCGCGGCCCCGCGCGATGCGCCCGACCGGCGTGTTGTCGTAATTCACCTGCACGCTTTCGCGCACGTCGCCCTCGCGCTTGCTCAGCAGATAGGTCGTCAGCGCGGTGGATTCTTCTTCGGTGAAGTAATAGTTAGGCATCTTCAACTTTTCGTACGGCTTCTTGAGCTTGCCGCGATCATAGATGCGGGGATTGCGCATCTTGTGATAGGCGAACGAAGCATGATTTTGCAGGATGTCCTGGTGCGGATTGCCCGAAGCGGGGATCGCACCGGCCGAGCCGCTGACCAGATCGTCGGCCGACTCGCCGACGTCGCGAATGAGATGCTTGAATTCCTGCTGCTGATCCGGCGCGGAGCCGAGATAAAGCCCGGCCCACTTCTCGGGCTGCTCTTCGCGCTCGTGCTCGAAGACGTGCGAGAAGAAGGCGAAATCAAGCTGGCTCATGAACTTCTGCGCCCAGGTCGTGAGGTCGGTGCCCGGCCGGGTGGCGTCCTCAAAACCCGCGATGGTGTGGCAGGCGTAGCAGCCGTAATGGCCGATCATCTTCATGCCGAAATAGAGTTTCTGTCTGTCCTTGAGCGAGCCCGATTTCGACGCGAGCAACTGGACGATTTGTGCCCTGGCTTCGTCACCACCGCCGAAGGAGGGCGTTACCTGGGCGATGATGGCCCGCGTCAGGGGTCCGTGCTCCTCAGCCGGGTCGGACTTCTCGTCGTTGAGAATACGTTTCGAGACCGACTCGGTGTTCTGGCCGCCGAGAAGCATGAGAATGAGCCGCTGCATTTCGGAATCGTGCTCGGGGGTCTCGGGCAGCGGCTCAGTCGCGAAATCGTCGTTGCGCAGCGAGAGCAGATAGGCCACCACGTCCATGATGTCCTGCTGCGCCTGCTTCGCGCGATCGCCCGGCGGCAACTCGCTGTAATAGTTCTCGGTGAACAGCCGCGGCATGACGGTGTACGACGAATAATGGCGCGGATTCTCCAGCCAGTTGTACAGCCAGGTCTGCCCGTGCTTCACCTGCTCGGCGTCGTTCGGGTCGTTCACGAGCTTGGTGCCCATGCCGGACAACTCCGGGGCGTGGCGAATGAACTCGGGCGGAACGTAGATCTTGAGCGGGTCGGGGTCGCGCTCTTCGGTCTCGGCGACGAAGGCCTCGGTCTTTGACGTCAGCCGGGCCTGCTCGCGGCGGCGATCGGAAAAGCGCCGCGACGCATAGCGCGTCCGGTCGTTCTTGGACATTTTTTCAAAGGCGGCCTGCGCATCCGGCAGCGCCGCATCGATCATCGCCTGGGTTTCGGCGGCCGTCGGTTCGCTGCCCGACACCCGCCGGTCCTTCACTCGTTCTTCCGCATGTGCCATCGCAATGTCGGTAACGATCCACTTTTGGGCGAAGCTGCGGCCGTCGGAATCCAGCGGATCGGTCGCCTCCATGTCCATGTGGCAGGCGAAGCAGCCGATGGACTTGACCAGTTCGCCGCCGCGGGCCGGGTCGCCGGTGACGCCCTCGGGCAGCGGGTTCGGGTCCCAGGGCTTGGTGAACACCTTGAGATAATGAGCGATGGCCTTCACCTCGGTGTGCGAGCGCATCACCGGGTGCGGATCGTATTCGTCCCACCGGCTGGTCTCGGTGCTGTTTTCCTGATGGAAGAAGTGCGGCATGCGCGTCGATGCGCGGAAGTTGTTCGGATAATCGATCCAGCGTTCGATGAAGCCCATCGAGAGCTTTTCGCCGACGTGCGTCAGGTCGGTGCCCACCCGCCGCGCATCGGCCAGCCCCTCGACGCTGTGGCAGTTGATGCAGCCGACCTTGGTGAAAAGCTCGCGGCCTTCGACGAGGTTCTGGGCCTGGACCAGCGGCGCCGTCTGGGCGCGCTCCAGATCGAAGGCCTGCTCGTGGCACTTCACGCAGCTCGCCGACGTGTACTTCGTCAGCAGCATCGGCCGCTCCCAGAATTCCTCGACGAGATGGAAGGTCGCGAGCGGAATGCCCAGCTCCTTCACGTAGTATTTCTTCCACTCGTCTTTCTCTTTTTGATTCTTGGGCGTGTGGGCGGCGAGAATGAAATCGGTGTCCTGGCCGCTGCCCTCGTGGCAGACGGTGCAGCCCATTTTTTTCATGGGGTGCGGCGATTCGGGAGAGAGAAACAGGTCGAGCCGCGGATGAGCGGCGAGCACGGCGTCGAACCGAGCCTCGGGCCGGTCCTTCGCATCGAGATAGGTGTTGACGGCGGCGGTGAGCGCCTTGAAGTAGTCAGCCCGCTGCTCGGGCGACATTTCCGCGTATGCCAACGGCTTGTCATTTCCGCCGCGCTTCACCATCGGCGGCGCGGCCGAGAGGATTTTGCGGACACGCGTTTCGATCTGCGACATGACCTGGCCGCGATCCGGCTTGGCGTCTGGAAAGGCGGCCTGTATCTCGCCGCTGCGGATCATCGGACGGCGAATTTCTTCCAGATAGATGTTCGCGGCGTTGACAAAAGCGTTGATGAACGCGGTCTTGTCCATGGCTTCGGAAGCCTCGACATCGGCCAGCCGGCGGGCGAGTTCCTGCGTCAATGCCTCGTTCTTTTCGCGCAGCACATCGGTGATCGTCGCCGTTCGCAACGCCTTCTCCGCTTGCTTGACGTAGTTTTCCTTGGTGAAGGCCGGATCGTCGATGCCGACGTGGCAGGTGATGCAGCGGTCGGTCGCGTAGGAATCGGTGAAGTTGTAATCGACCCGGATGTCCGGCATGAACACCTGGCGAACTTCCTGGCGGCCCGGGGTGTCCTTGGTCGGAAACGCATCGAGAATCGGCAGGTTCAGGAAAAATCGCTGCACGCCGGGGCCGAACTTGCGGTCGCGGGCCTGGGCGTCATTCAAGCCCTTGTTATAAGCCTGCAGCGCCCGGTCGGCGGCAGCCTTCTTGAAATTGATTTCCTTGAGTTGCGTCGAGACGCTGCGAAGATCGTCTTCGATTTTTTCCTTCCGGCTCTTCAAACCTTCGATGTGTTCGGTCTCATTGTCGAGTCGCTCCTTGAACGCGACGGTCTCGTCGTGATCGTCTCCGAGCAGGGTTCGCTTTTCCTCGTACAAAAAGACGGTAACGCCGAGTTCGGCGTTGCGATTTCCGTAGGTGAGCGCGACCCCCTGCAATTCGCCGGCGAGCAGATCGCGTTTCGTTTCCAAGGCGTCGATCCGCTCTCGAACCTCCGGCCGATCCAGGTCAGCTTCCGCGTCGTCGACCGCCTTCTCAAGCGATTTCAGGCGCTCCTGCTCTTCGGGGCTTTCATACGTCAGCGCGGTGATGTGCGCCATGGCCGACCGCGTATTGAAAAAGCCGGTCTGAATGTCGCGCCACGGCCGCTGATAGTCGTGCCACATCATCCAGCCGAAGGAAACGAGGCCGAGGAGCGCGGAGACGCCGAAGACCCTGTTCAGCCGCTTCATGTTCCAGAGCGTATCGGTGGTTACCGGCATATCCGCGCCAACTCGTCGCTTAAAACCAACGGATTGCAATCCGTCGGTTTTGTTTCAGTAGCGTCCGCCGTCTCGGCAGACGGTGTCGTAGGGGGGGCACAGCCCATCTTCCACTTCGCTACACGTTAAAGAACCATTCCGTCTGCGCGAGGAAATACTTCAAATTGAATCCCCAACGCAGCACCATCTTGATCGGGACCAAAAACATCCAGCTCATGAGTGTCCAGAACACCGCGAAACGGATGAATCCGATATCGCGATATATCTTGCGAAAAACAGTGGCTGCGAGAATCCCCGGCAGCACCGCAAAATAGAATCCGAGCAGAATCCATCCCGGCGCTTCGCGAACGAGATACCCCGGGATTCCGGCGAACGATTCAGTCGGCAAACCGGGCTTCCACCAGTCGGCATTGAGCGCCGAGGGAATCACCACCCAGAACACGTCCGACACGTTGATGTTGAGGAGCGCCGCCGGCCGGTGCGGATCCCACGTTTCATAAGGGCCAAAGATATTCCAATTCGGCCCGCGTAAAAAGGTGCCCAGGACGATGAGCACGACCCACATGATCCCCCAGCCGAACATGAAGACCGAGATCACGAACTTGCGCTGGGCGAAGGTGTAATAGCCGTTTCCGCGCGGGTTCTTGTCGATGTAAGGCAGCGCGACCAATCCGAAGATGATGAGCAGCGGCAATAACACTCCGGCGATCCAGGGGTCGAAATAGACCAGCAATTCCTGCAAGCCCAGGAAGTACCACGGCGCCTTCGACGGGTTCGGAATGTTCGTGGGATTGGCCGGCGGTTCGAGCGGCGCTTTCAGCAATATCGCCCACACCGTCAGCGCGATGCTGCACAGAACCAGGCAAATCATTTCGGTATAGACCAGATCGGGCCAGACCAGGACCTTGTCGTCCGCCCCGCTCTCGATCAGCGGTGCGCCCCGCTCCATGCGCTCGTCATTGATGGCCGCCTGGCGAAAGGCGAGCCACGTCACGAGAGCCGTGAACACCAGCATGATGGTGATCGGAACGTTGTCCGGTTTGGCGATGATCTTGATGAAGTTTGGATCAGTCGCGCTCCAGACGTAGAACACAAGGAAAAACACCGCCAGCCCGGCCGCCACCTTCGGACGTGTCCAAATGCGATAGGTCGCCAGGCCGATGATCAGCAGCACCACCGTCGCCGAGACGAAATACTGCGGGTAGCTCCACTCGTTGAGCTTGTGCTTGATGAGCGCGGCGGCCCCGCCCTCGCCCACCGCCGCCATGATGTTGTGAACGATTGTGATCATCGTTATGGCGCCCGCCGCGGTTCGTGCGATCCGAGCCCGAAGCGCTAGCGAGAGCGATTGACTACGTTAGAGCGGGCCTGAAATCCCGCCATCCTTGCGTATCCGCCAGAAGTGAACCGCAATCAGCACGGCCGCCACCAGCGGAATAAAGACACAGTGCAATACATAAAAACGCAACAGCGCGCCCGGACCGACCGACGTGCCGCCCAGGAGCAGAAATCGAGCATCGGAGCCCGCGTGAATCAACGGCACGTCGCCGATCATCAGCAGCGAAGCGCCCGGCCCCTCATGGCCGAGGAATGGGTGGGCCCGAGCCATGTTCGAGCCGACGGTGATCGCCCAGATCGCGAGCTGATCCCACGGCAGGAGATAGCCGGTGAATGAGAGGAGCAGCGTGAGCACGAGCAGGATTACGCCGACTCCCCAGTTGAATTCGCGCGGCGGCTTGTAGCTGCCGGTCAGGAACACGCGCAGCATGTGCAGCCAGATGGAGATCACCATCGCATGGGCGCCCCACCGATGGATCTCCCGCATCAGGCCCAGCGTGACATGGGCGCGGAGCGAAATGATGTCCGCGTAGGCATATTCGACCACCGGGCGGTAATAGAACATCAGCAAAACGCCGGTGATGGTCTCGGCGAGGAACAGAAAAAACGTCAGCCCACCCATGCACCATGTGAATGACAGGCGGATGCCGCTCTTGCGCACTGCGACCGGGTGGAGGTGCAGAAACACGTTGCTCAGCACGGCCATGGCCCGCGTGCGGCGGTCGCGGGGGATGCCGTGCCGGAAGATGGAGCCCCAGACCTGGCTGCCGCGGATGTAATCGCCAATGGCGCTGAACATTTCTGCGTTCCGAATATCGGGTTATGCGGGAATATAAGCTTCCGGGTCATTCCATGGCGCGAGGTCATTCGGCCCCATCGCCAGAAACTTCTTCGATCGATCCACGATCAGCTCGCCGCCATCGACGTAAATCTTGAACCGCTCCAGCGGACGGGGCGCGGGGCCTTCGAAGTTCACCCCGTTGGGCTTGAACCCGCTGCCATGGCAGGGGCACTTGAACTTGCGATCGTTCGGCAGCCACGAGGGAATGCACCCCAGGTGCGTGCAGATGATCGATAGCGCCACCAGCCGGTCTTCCTCGCGGATGATCCAGAAGCCGCTGGGCTTTTCCGGCTTGTAATCTTCGTTCACGTCGCCGGGGGCCATCGCGAGATACTTTCCGAGCGAGCCGCAGCGCACTTTCGGATCGGGCACCTCGAGCACGTTCGGCGCCATGAATCGCGCGAAGGCCAGCGTGCCGCCGGCGCCCATCGTCGCCATCGCGGCCCAGCCGGCCGCAATCATCATGTCGCGCCGCGAGGGGGCCTCGGCCGGCTTGGCGGGCTTTGATTTTTCCAGGACCTTCTGGTGCCGGGCGTCGGGCGGCAGTTGATCCGTCGGCAGCTTGGCAAGCTGCTTCACCGGATCGGGCGCGTCCTTGAGGCCCGCATTGATGACGACATTCCCGCCACGAACCGTCGTCGCCGCGAGCAGGGCCTGAATCGCTGGATCGACCACTTTCGGCTTCGGCGGCGGCGCTACTTTCTTCGCGGCCGGGGCATGAGCGGCCGGAGCATGGGCCGCGGCGCCAACGGCAGCTGGTTCAGTCGGCGTTGCGGCCCCGGTCGCCGCGGGCGCGGCGGCGGGTTCCGCCCCCACCGGCGCCTCGCCCTTGACCGTTTCAAATTTGATGACATCGACCGGGCACTCCGCCGCGGCCTGAATGATTGATTCGGTTCGCGGCCGTGTAAATTCGGCGTCGAGCGCGGCCGGGCGGATGATGCAGGTATTATTCTCGTGCTGGACCTCGAAGACGTCCGGCGCGGCGGTCTCGCACGCATCGCAGACGATGCAACCCGGCGCGATCCAAACTTTCGTGACCAGATCCTGCGTGGCCATCAACTCACCTTAACCGTGTGCCACTGCTCTGTGAGCAGTGTCCCTGGGTGCCATGTCGAAGATCCGCCGCGGCGGGCCGACGGCCGTTGCGTCGGCATGTTCTCCTGCAACGCCTGCCGCGCCGCCTCGCGCACCTCGATCGCCGGGTCGCCGTCGCGCAGCTTTTCCAACGCCGCCGCCACATCGGCATCGTGCTTCAAATACATCGCCGACGCAACCGCCGCGCGCAATCGCCCGCTGATCTCGCGATCGCTGAACTTCCGCACCACCCGCGATTGGTCCTCTTCGTAATCCAGATCGAGACCGGTCCAGAAACCGCGGTCCAGCATGTTGAGCAGCACCAGCTTGCCGCGCGCGTTTCCCATTCTCGACAGCGCGGCCGCTGCATTCCACTGGACTTCGCGGTCGCCGTCCAATAGCGCCGCCACTTCGCGAACCGCCTTCTCGTCCCCCGGCTTGGCCAAGGCCGCCACCGTCAGGCAGGCCACCATTCGCACGGCGGTGTCCGGATCGTTTAACAGCGGATAGATCCGGCCGATCGCGGCCTGCGCTGTCGGTACTACGGCGCCCATGTCCGCCAAAGCCTGCAGCGCGACGCGCCTCGTCTGAGCGTTCGGATCATCGAGCATGTCAACGAGTAGCTCGACGGCGCTCTGGGACTTTAGGCGACCCAGCGCGGTCATCAGAAAGTGCTGCCGCATCAGCCCCTTTTCTGCGGCGTCGCCTTCAACGTTCGCACGGGCGTTCGCGGCGCCGGCCCTCACCAGAGCGATCAAACGGCTTGCGGCCGCGTCCACTTCCTGGTCGGTCGGGAAATCTTCCTTGCTTTTCTTCTCAAAGCGGTGGGCCAGCTCCTGCGCCGCCTGCCATGATTCCTTTGCCGACGGGAGAAGCATCCCCACCTGCCGGTCGCCGGAATCCATCTCGATGGTCGAGATCAGCTCGTCGATGGTTGCGGGCTTATCCAGACTGGAGGAGCCGAACATGACCACCACCACCGCCGCGCCGAGCATCAGGCATACGACGATCGCGGGGACAATGAAGAGCTTGCCCACGAGTGTTTTGGTGCTGGAATCCGCATCGCGCGCGGCGTCGGCCCCTGAGAGATGCGCTCCCAGCGATTCCGCATTCACCGATTGAGAATCAGGTCGAATCGACATGGCGACCTTCGCGGCGGCGCGGGTATTCAGACCTGGCCACCCCCTCAGCAACCCTAAACATCGTGAATTCTTTCACAATGTTCGACAAATAAATTACGGCGGACTCATTCTTGCCGCCGTAAACTCCGCAAGTCTATCTCTCAACGATTCACTCATCAAGCGAAACTGCGGGATCGCATGGAGATTATTCGGAACCGGGGATGGCGTGTCAAGCGGATTTGTTTTGTTTCCAACTCTTTATCCAGATGATCGTTCGGGCTGACGATTCCATCCGGCTCCTCTAAGATGCCTCGCATGATCGCACGCCAGACTGATGAACCGCTCGCAACCCATCGCGCTCCGAATGCCGACCCGACCGCGCCGCCGCCCGGCGTCGCGCCTGAGCCGAAGGCCGGCCGCGGCTTCTGGCTGATGATGGGCGTTTCGCTTGCTTTTGTCGGTGCGGTCGCATTCCTGCAATACAAACGCGTCGATTTCGCCCGATCGGGGCGCGGCCTGGCCACTCCCACGGCGGAAGGTCCCAGGCTGCCGGTGCTCGGGCAAGTGCCCGATTTTCGCATGACCGATCAATGGAATCGCACCGTAACTCTGGACGACTTGAAGGGCAAAATCTGGGTCGCCGATTTCATCTTTACAAGCTGCGGCGGCCCGTGCCCGCTGATGACCCGCCGCATGAGGGAGCTGCACGACGCGCTTTACAGCCGCGGCGCCACAAGTGTCATCACGGTGTCGCTCACGGTCGATCCGGAATTCGATACGCCGCCCGTGCTCAAGGAATACGCGGCTCAATTCGACGCCGACCGCTCGAACTGGCTCTTCTTGACGGGCCCGCAAGACGAGGTTTTCGACCTCTCGATCAAGGGCTTCAAGCTGCCGGCCGTTCGCAACGCCGCCGGCGATCATCAGGTCGAACACTCGCCGCGCTTCGTCCTCGTGGATCACCTCGGAAAAATCCGCGGTTACTACGAGGTCGTCACCGACGAAGAGATGCTCATGCCCCGCGCCGAGGCGATGAGCCGCCCGATGCCCGCCGCGACGCGCGACCGCTTGATTGCCGACATCAACTGGATCCGCCGCGAGACGAAACGTTGACGGTCCAGGACCTTCCCCACCTCAATGCGACGCTGAACGCCGTCGCGACCGTCCTGCTCCTCGCCGGCTTCACGTTCATTCGCATGAATCGCGTCCGGCCGCACATGGTCTGCATGTTGACGTCCGTGCTCGTCTCCGCCGCATTCCTGGCTTCGTATTTGATCTATCATTACCACGTCGGATCAGTGAAATACACGGGCCAGGGGCTCGCGCGCGGATTCTATTTTTTCGTGCTGATCACGCACGTCGTCCTCGCCGCGATTGTCCCGATTTTCGTTTCGATCACGCTTTACTTCGCCGCCCGGCGGCGCTTCGACCGCCACAAACGAATCGCCCGCATTACTTTTCCCATCTGGCTCTACGTTTCAATCACCGGCGTTATCGTGTACTGGATGTTATACCAGGCTTGAATTCGCGCGGAATCAGGGTTGTCGCGTTTGTAGAATTGCTGCCACCGGCTTGCCGTTTGGCGCTTTCTTCATTTCTTGGATTCGCGCCGACGCTTCAGCGCGCCGGTCGTCTTTGGCGTTCTGGCCTTCGATTCAGTATTTACGGGCGGCTGGATATCGTCCTGCGCCCGAAACGCCGACGGGCAGATGTCATTCAAGACGCACTCGGCGCAGTTTGGCTTACGCGCCGTGCAGATCTTCCGGCCGTGCCAGATCAGGGCATGCCCGAGAAACGTCCACTCGTCGCGCGGCACGATCTCCATCAGGTCGCGTTCGATTTTCACCGCGTCCTTGTTGTCCTTCGACTGCCACGTCAATCCGAGCCGGTGTGCCAGGCGACCGACGTGGGTGTCAACCACGAACCCCTCGTTCTTCTCAAACCATGTGCCGAGAACGACATTGGCCGTCTTTCGCGCTACGCCGGGTAGTTCGAGTAACTCGGCCATCGTATCCGGCACGCGCCCGTTAAATCGGTCGCGGATCGTCCGCGCGGCGCCGATGATGTTGCGGGTCTTGTTGCGAAAGAATCCCGTAGATTGAATGACCTTTTCCAGCTCGCTCGCGTCTGCGTTTGCGAGCGCCTCGACGTTCGGATATCGCTTGAATAGGACCGGTGTCACCATGTTGACCCGCACGTCGGTGCATTGCGCCGAAAGGATCGTGGCGACCAAAAGTTGGAGCGGGCTGCCATGCTCCAGAGCGCAGTCCGCATCCGTATACAACTTTTTGAGCCGGGCGACGATCTGCCTGGCCCGCTTCTTCTTCGCGTCGATCGGCTCGCCGGCCGCGGAAATCAAGGGTTGAACTGGCTTTTTCAACGGCGTTCGACCATCCCGTGCGGGCTTCATTTAGCTCTTTCTCGAAGAAACTCTCGACTCACGATGACGGTTCAACCCACTCCTGCGTGCCATCGCCCCAAACATCCTGTTTCCAGATCGGCACGTCCACCTTCACCTGCTCCACGATCCACCGGCACGCATCAAAGGCCGCCGCGCGATGCGCCGACGCCACAACGACCACGATGGAAGCCTCGCCGATCCCGAGCAACCCCAGCCGATGGACCAGCGCCGCGTCGAGAATGTCGAACTTCTCCAGCGCAGCCTCGCGAATCGCTTTCATCTGCGCCGGCGCCATGTCCTCGTAGGCATGATAATCCAGCGCACGCAACGCGCGGCCGCCTTTTTCTTCCGCGCGAACAATCCCGATAAAGCTCGCGATCGCTCCCGCCTCGCTCCCGCTCATCTCTTCGATCAGCGCACGTTCGTCAATCGGCTCGCGAACCAGTTGAACGCGCGGAACGGGCGCGCCGCCCGAAACCGGTGGAATGATCGCCACTTCGTCGCCGTCCTTCAATACGTGCGAAAGCGGAACGTAGGTGCGGTTCACCGCCGGCCGCGTCATCGGCCCGCTGCCCGCGGCGCTCGCCAGCGCGCGATGCAGCTTCGGATAACGCTCGCCAAGCTTCGCAAACACGCCGCCGGCCGTCTCGCCCGGTGCGATTTCCATTTCGATGGACGATTCACCCGCCAAGTCTCGCGCCGGACCGAAAAATCGAACAGTGACCGTTGGCATCGATGATCTCGCAACCCCGCGCTCACCCCTTCGGCGGCGCATCCGAGAGCCGAAAATAAGTGACGTGCGCGACGGCCACGTGCACCCGATGTTCGTCAAACAGCTTGACTTCGACCGGCACCAGAGTTCTGCCCAGCTTGATCACCCGCGCCTCCGCCGTGACATCGCTCCGGCACGCCGCCAGATAGCGGATGTTCAGGTCCGTCGTGGTCAAGTGCTGCTCCGGGCCCGTCAGCGTCATGATCGCGAAGCACGCGATCGAATCCGCCACCGTCGCCAACAGCCCGCCATGATACGAATTGTAGATTCCATCGTACCGTCTGTCGCGCGGCACGGTGGCCCGGCAATATCCATCGCGCAGCTCGTCGATGCGCATCTGCATCGCCCGAACGACGGGAATCGGCTCAATCCGCCGAAGAATCGCGTCGCGCCGCTCGGGCGACACCACCGGAGGTAATTCACTCATCTGTCCCGTCCAGATTCGTAAACGAACGATGCTCGCTCAGCCACTGCATCTTCGCCAGCACCACTTTCAGAAACTCAAGTCCGTCCAGTCCGGCGAACGTGCCCGTGCGAAGGATCGGCTGCACGGCCTGTGCGATCAAAACCTCCTGCATGAGATACGGAATCGCCTCCAGCTCGGCCTTGCTCAACACATTCACCTCATCGTACCCCCGCAGAAATGCCCGCGCCCGCGCCGTGTCGGTGCGCTTCTCCCACGTCGCCAGATCGCGACCGCCCGTCACCATTGAAAACTGCAGGCAGCCGTTAGCGACGTCCATCACCCGCGGCCGAATCCGCGCGGAATCATAATCGATCACCGCCGCAACGTGATTCTGCTCGAACAGCAGATTCCCCGGGTGCCAGTCCGAGTGTACGATCTGCGCCTTCCACTGCGTCATGCCGATGGCGTTCACTGCCTCGGCCGCTCGCGTGTACAGCCGCTTGACACGCTTCAAAACATCGACCACCTCTTTCGTGGGCACGCCCGAGTCCGGACGTTGCAGGAGCATCTTCCCGATCGGCCGAAACGACTCGTAAACGCTCTTCGAGTCATGATAGTGCCCGCTCGGCGGCGAATACTTCGACGCAAAATTGGCCACCAGGCTGTGATAGATCGCCAGCGTTCGGCCTGCCTCAAAAGCCGCCGCGGGCGAGCGGTTGTACGGCTCGGCTTAGATAAACTCGTACAGTTCATAGATGGCCGGGCCGATCTTGCACATCGAGTTGTGATCGTCGCGCGTGCCGACCAGGTGCGGCAGCGGAAAATTCTTCGACGCCAGATGATGCTGCAGCGAGTGGGCAAACGCGACGCGAAACGGATCGACGTCCCCCCGCGGGCGGCGCTTCAGAATAAAACGCCCGCGATCCGTCCGTACCAGCAGCTTCGCGGCCTGATGCGAACCCCGAAGAAAATCGCTGGTCTCCACGACTCTGCCGATGTCGTAATGCCCCAGCACCTCCTGGGCCTCCGAAGGCTCGATTCGTTCGCGCTGCCGTCGCATTCCCATAGTTTATGGGAAAATCCGCATACGACACCTTCCACCTCACCTCGCCGAAGTCGCGCTGCCACCGGTCCTCCCCGTTTAGCCCAGACCCGAAGGGTCCGGGTGCGCGTGAAAGACCCGTACGCACCAGGCCCGCAGCGTGCGATATGAACGGCGGGTTGGTCGCTCTCCGGACGGCGCTTGAATCTAATTCCCGCTCCGGCGATCATGCCTCCGTCACCGGGGCCTGTGGGCCGCGGCTAAACAGAAATTCTGTTCCACGAGGCGAGCCACTTCCATGAACACACTCATCATCGGGCTCATCGGTGGAACCGGCCTCGGCCAGGCGCTCACCAAACTCGTCTCCGGCGAGTCGATCGCCGTCGAGACGCCGTTCGGCGCGACGAGCGGCCCGATCACGCGCGGCCGCTGGGAGGGGGTCGAAGTCGCCTTCATTCCGCGCCACGGTCCGCATCACACGCTCTCGCCGTCGCTCGTTCCGTATGCCGCGAACATCTACGCGCTCAAGACCCTCGGCGTCACGCACATTCTCGCGACCGGCGCGACTGGCAGCCTGCGCGAGGAGATTCGCCCGCGCGATCTGGTGATTCCCGACCAGGCCATCGATCGCACTTATCGCCGGCAGGGCACCTTCTTCGATCGGCCGGGGTTGGTGGGCCACGTCGAGTTCTCGCAGCCGTTCTGCGCGGCGCAGCGGCGGCGGTTGCTCGAATGCAGTGGGTCGGTCGATACGACGGTTCACGATGGCGGCACCTACATGTGCATGGAGGGGCCGGCCTTTTCGACGGTGGCAGAGTCGCGGATGCACCGCGCGTGGGGCGGCGATCTGATCGGGATGACGTGTCTGCCGGAGGCGCGGCTGGCGCGGGAGGCCGAGATGTGTTACGCCCTGATCGCGCTGCCGACGGATTACGACTGCTGGCGCCCGCACGACGGGTCGCTCTCACAGCAGGAGCTTTTGAAAGAGATCATCGGGAACATCGAGGTCGCCTCGGCCAATTCGGTCGCGCTCATCAAGGCGGCGCTCGTGTCGATCCGCGACACGCCGCCCGCGCCATGCGGCTGCCATAAGTCGCTCGA
>DATMEE010000352.1:0-2610 GCA_035557035.1 Phycisphaerae bacterium | reverse complement strand
CGTCGGGTATTGGTTCATGACCGCGACGGGCGCCAGCGTCGCCAGCGCCGTCAGGTAGGCATCGCGCTCGTTCGATGCAAGCTCGCCATTCGCATTGAGGTCGGCCGCGGGATGGTCGTTCTTGAATTGCGCCAGCGTTTCTTCGTCGACGCGGGCGAACGAGCCCGCCATCACACACTCAGGGCCGCCTTCCGCCGCGACGAATGCCATCGCCCTGGCCTTGATCTGCTCCATCGGCAGCGTCACGTCGGTATCGGCGCCGGCGCCGAGTACCTTCACCTTCATATCGCCGCCATCGAGTTGAATAACGCGCACTTCCATTTCGCCGTCGCCGGCCTGCGCGACCTTGGTCACGATGACCTTGGCCTCGCCGCTCGAAGGCGCCGCCGGATCGGCCGGCGCGACGGCCGCATCGACCGCCGACGAGCCGCTCAGGGCGAAGACCGCCCATCCTGCGACGACAACCAGGGCCCCCACTCCCAACTTGCGAGCATGAGACTTGTACCGCGGGTGATCCAGAATCATTTCAATTCTCCTTTCGACGTGACGTCGATTAGCGGCCATCGCGGCGGGGCGATAGAGCGACCATCTCGAGCGCACGGGCTGCATTGCTCGCAACAGGCACCGTGCATACTCGACGGCGGTCAGCTTCCCGTGTGACAGGGCCCAGTCATCACAGGCATGCTCCCGCGCCAAGTCGATCCGGCGATTCACCCACGCCACGACCGGCCAGAAAAACAGCAGCGTCCCGACGAGACACTGCAGACAACGCACAAAGACATCGAACGGCCGCAGGTGGGCCATCTCGTGCAGCACCACGGCCTCGGCCTCGCCCGCGTCATTCAAGTGCCGCGGCGATAGCACCAGTATGGGCCGAAAGAGTCCGACGACGAACGGCGCCGCGGCTTCGTCGCTGACGCGAACCTGCGGACCGCGCGCGACTCCATGCCTGAGGCACGTTTGCCGCACCAGGCCAACCGTCTCAGCCGGGGCCTCGGGAAGTCTCCGGCACTGAAAGACAATCCGGGAATATCCGCGTGCTCGAACCAGGGCCAGCACGGCGACAATGCCGAAGTACCCCAGCGCCGCCCACACCGTCCAGGAAAGAGTCGTCGCCGGTAGGGGAGCGACGGCGGCCGCCGTGTCTGCTGATGCGGCGCCTTGCTCAAATATCGTTACGAATCGCACGTCGTCGGCACTCGACACCGAAGCGCCGGCACTTAAAGCAGCGTTACTTGCAGGGAGGGGCGAGAGGCGCTGCGTAATTGAAGCAAGCGAAAACGAAAATCCCGGCCCCGTGGGAATCATGAACTTGAGCAGCACGATCGACCAGATCACGGCACCGAACGCGAGCCCCACGCGCCGAAACGCCAGCTTCATCATCAGCCACGTCACCAGCGCCAGCAGCGTGCCATACAGCAGCGAAAGCCCGATCCACCGAATCAGCAGAACCGAAGCCGATTCAAGATCGATCGCGCTCAGAATGGAAGAGGAAACACTCATCGCTTTCCTCCTTTGCCCTGGGATTTCTTCGAGCCTGGCGTCGAATCCGTGTCATCGCCGCGCTCGCTCCGCTCGATCTTCGCCTCGATCCGCTTCAATTCCTCAGGCGAAAGCTGATCCTCCTCGACCAGCCGCGCCACCAGCTCGCCCGCCTGGCCGTCGAAGACCGTGTGCAGAAATTGCAGCAGGCGATGCGTCAGCACCTGATCGCGCCGAACGGCCGGCCGATAGACGAACGGCTGCCGCGACTTATCCACCTCGAGTGCGCCCTTCTCGGCCAACTGCTTCATCATGGTCATGACGGTCGTGTAGGCCGGCTTGTCGTCGCCTTCGTCGCCAAGAAGCTCCTTGACGTCGCCGACGGTCGCATCGCCGATCCGCCAGAGATGCTTCATGATCCGCAGCTCGGCGGGGGTGATTTCGGGAATTGGGTGTTTCATGATCTGAGCCTTCAAGATCGTGATTACTAATCTTCCAGTAACACTACTATCTTTATAGTAATGTGTCAATACTCTTTTCGACTTTTTTTGAATAAATCTTTACCGGCGTTTCGGTGATTTTGACCGCCGGGTGGGGCGGGCGGTCTTTGGCCGGGAACGGCGGCTTCCGGCCTTAGGCCCAGTCGGATTTGCGTCAAATTGTTCGGCCAGCCGCTTAGGGGCGACGCTGAGCCACGCCGCCGTCATCGCGCTTCGCACGATGGCCGTTTTCGCCGGCTTAAGACACACCTGAGTGGCGCCTTGGGCTCCCCAGCCACCGCTGACCGGATTGAACACCTCGGGCGCTGACTTGACGAAGGCCGCCTGCTGTTCCGGCGTGAGCTTCACCATGCCCCATTCTTCGTTCGGGTAGAAAAGTGTCGCGAAGATTTTTCCGCCCACTCTGAAATCCGGATGCCCCATATGGGCGCTTTCCAATGCCTCCGGAAAACCCAGTGCCAGCCGGCGAAAACCATCGATCGTCATGGTCCTGCTCCTCCGCAGTTGTTCCTTAAGTACGATATCCTTTATTCCACCCCAAAAAAAGCCCTGACTGAATGCATCAGCCAGGGCCGCGAAATCGATTTCACGCTTACCGCAATCTGTCCGGAAAATCACTCCAGAGCAA
>DATMEE010000351.1:0-4181 GCA_035557035.1 Phycisphaerae bacterium | reverse complement strand
TGAGCCAGAAATCGATCGACCTTGCGGGCGATGCGCTCCGAGTCGCCCTGGTATTTCCCCCTGACCCACTCTGAAAGCACCGAGCTCGACGCGCCAATGCACTCGGCGAGCTTCGCCCAACTGACGGGCTTGCCGTCGATTAAGTGCCGCTCGCGATACTCGGTCAAATCGCGGATGAGTGTTCGCTGCTGGTCTTCCGTGACCGGTTTATTTGGGTCTAGCATCCCTGCGCCCTGCCGTGCATCCATGCTGAATTTGTCGATGGCCGTCCTGGCCTCGCTCCGCGGATTTTCAGGATGCATTCGAGTCGTCCTCCGCGTTCACCGGAATATCCCACACCGCCACGCGCCGTCGCGTCGGCTCTTCGCTTGGAATCTCGCCCGCGCCCATCGAGCAAATATCGACGCGCCGCCCTTGATTGACTGCCTCAGCCTTGGCATCCAATGACGTAAGGCGGCGAAGCGCCTCCGCGCCGGAAGCCCGCTTCACCTGCTCGGCCGCCGCCGCAATGTCGGGCCGCACGATGCCCACGCTTTGAGTCGGCATCGGATCGGGCAAGTCGCTGTCCGGCATCTGACGCGCCTTGGCCGCCAGCGCCCGCCGCGCCGCGATCTGTTGCGGCCGGTTCAGCAGCGTGTATTCACGGGCCTGCGCGTAGCCTTTCATGCTCTTTTGACAGCGCCGTTGGAATGCGATCGCTTCGCGGATTTCTTCCCGCGTTTCGCCCCGGTTGTTGTCCACCATTGCGACGATGATCGGGCGGCCGTCCTCTTCGCAGATCGTCACGCGATCCCCTTCAATCGGGTCGACCGCGAGCCAGACTTGCTGGCCTTGCATTCTCCAGACCTGCTCTTGCCACTTGCCGTATTGAATTCCCTGATAGCGCACGCCGTCGCGCGTGACCTTGACCGGGCCGACGCGCTTGGTGCAAACCACGTCTAGTGTCGCCGACGTGACGCGGCGTGGCGTGGCGGTATAGAACGTGCGAAACGCCTGATTCGGCGTCATGCCGTCCATTCCGTCGCCGCGTTGCGGCACTTCGTGATGCGCTTCCAGAAACGCCTTGAACCCATCACGGACCTCTTCCACCGTGGGCAGGCTCATCAAGTTTGCTTTGGTCCAGCGGTCCGCATCGTGCGGGCGTTCGGCCGGCGAGCCGCCCCAATAGCTCGAAAAATAGCGATCGAATTCAGCCTTCACGGCGTTGAAATGTGACTCGATTATTTTCGCCCAAGGCGTTCGGGGTGTCGCGTAAGTGACCTCGACTTCGAGCCTCTCGAATGCCGAGTTTTCGCGCCGCTCATCGCGGCCGTCCCATTTCCCGGACTTGTGCCGGCCTCCGCCCACGCTCTGATAGTCGCGGCCGTTGTCGATGATGACGCGGCGGGGAAGCGTTTCCATCGCCAGCGTCGCGTGTTTGAACGCCGCAAGAATCGTGTCGGAGTTGGCCGCCTCGCCGATATGCCAGCCCTTGAAACTGCGGCTTCGCACTTCCAACCAGGCCGTCACTTTGAAGCGGCCGCGCCGCCAGCCTCGATCTCCGATCGCCCGGCCCATGAAGTCCAACGTGCGCTCGTCACCACAGAGAATCTCGCCAGCTTCGATGTTGGAATAATCCCTGGCGACTTTCGGCAGGCACTTCGCCCGAAACGCCTGCGGCCCTTCCGTCGCGTAAACGCGCTGATAATCAGGGACCGAAGCGGCGTAGTGATTTTGAACGGTGCGAAGCGCCGGCCATTGCCAGGCCGGATCATCCTTCAATTTTCGTTCGATGACGTAGCCGGCGACTTGGTCGTAAGCACTCGAAACGGTAACGTCGCGTGTCACATGCTTGACGCCGATGAAGAAATCCCAAGCCTCGGCGCCGATGCTGATTTGGCCTCGCTCCGCGCCCGTGCGTCGAATCAGCGCCTTCAATCCCCCGGAGTCGCCGCGCTGCCAATAGGCCGCGACGTGCCGCCGCAGACTGCGCGGCGAGTATTTTTTGATGCCCGCTTCCCGGAGCTTTCCTGAGCCGGCCAGGTGATTCACATATTCGCGCTGCCGGCCGGCCTCATCGTGGGCCTTCAAGGGGCGCGTCGGAAAGTCCAGAATAATTTTCCGCAGCGCCTCCGCGCGTCGAATCGCCTTTTCGGAAGCGCCCTTTTCGCGAATCTCCCCAAGCTGGCGGTGATAGCGAAGCTCATCGGTTTCGATGCCGGAAAGCGTGGGGTGAATGCGACGGCTGATTTGCCATTCGCCGTCAACCTTTCGAGCAAGTCCGGAAGCCTCATAGTGATCGGAACAGAGCCGCCTCAAATGACGGTCCGAGACCCGTAGAATTCTCGCCGCGTCGCCGATCGCAACAAACCCCACGCGATCGCTTGGCGCGTCTGTGACGGCGGGCGATGGAATTCTCAGCGCGAGCACTTCGCTCATTCCGAGTTCCCCCGCTTCATGTTGCCCGCGACTTTGGCCAGTTCGGAGATTTCATCGGTGTCGACGTGACGCAAAAAGGCGAGCCGTCGAATCGTCGCGTCGATGAGATAATCAGGGCAAAGCACGGTCAAAACGTGCAATAGAGCCAGCGCGGCGGCATTCGCCCGGCCCGCGTCGCTCGACCGTCCAGGCCGAACGCCAGCCCCTGTTTCGCGGCGGAGTTTGCCGACGTACTTTTGCAGCGCGGACAGCCCGACACCTTGCGAAACGAGATTGAGCCTGGCATCGATTTCCGATACCGGCAATGACGTGGCAACCGCCAGGCGCTTCAGATCGTTGAGCGACCGCGATGGCAGATCGACGATCGCCGTTCCGATCGCTTGACGCCCGCGACGCCTTTTTTTCTCGGGCGCGTTTTTCATACCAGCGCCTCCGCAAATTGACGGCGGAGATTCGCCGCGACCGTCTCGATCAGCCCGGAACCGCCTTCGTTTGCCAGCCACGCGCCCACTGCCTGGCCGCATTCGACCGGGCTTCGATAGTCCATCGAACGCCCATTGACGGCCGTTTTGTACGCCCGCTGTCGCCACGAGCGCAGGGTCCGCAGGGCGATGCCATAGCGGCCAAGATCAAGCGCCCCCCAAAGCTCGGAAGCCGAGAACCATCGGCGAGCGCAGAAATGTGCCGACAGGTTCACAAGTGCGATTGGCGCGGATGCACGCGCCCAAGGCTTGAAGTCCGTCACCTCCGCCCAGAATGCCACGGATTCGACATGCTCCATTGCTCCGATGAAATCGTTCCTATTTGAGGCACTCCCGCCACAATTGAACGCGATGAATCCGAGCAGAAATCGCTCGATCGCCGCGACGCGCGGGCCGTCCGGGTGCTTCGCGAGTTCGGCCAGGGCATGAACGCCACGAGTGAAGTCCGAGAGCTGCTCCGGCTTCACGGCCGCGCCCATTTCGCGGACCCGTCCGAGCAAGACATCGGCGCTCAGGCCGCCATACCCGGCCGCCGTGTACGCGACGCGCAGCGCTTCTCCGGTCAATCCCGCCGGCGCGATCGCCTTCACCGACTGAGTCCAGGTCGGGAGCGTTCGAGCGGCCCGGATCGGCCGGTAGTCAATCGGCCGGCGCGGCTTTGGCTTGCGCCTCCGCTTCGTCCCGTCGATTGTCTTAGTGGTGCTCATACCTGCCCCAACCGGCAATAGTGCCGCCACCGGGGCGCTCTTGTGGGGCAAGCAGCGCCTCGCGGCGGCGGCGGATTCTGAAAAAAATGGAGCGGCGGGGTGCGCTACCCAGCCGGCATCCGGTTTTGAAACCGAAAACCCCGCCGCTCCCAATTCAGCGCTAAGCGCTCCGTTGCAAGTGAGCCGCCGACCTTGCGCGGCTCGACACAATGAATCACGGCGCGCGGCGTTCGCGCGCCTTGGTGCTCTTCAATCTCCGCCGCCACGATGTAGCCGATGCCCGCTCGGGCGAGAGATTCAATGATCGAATCGACGGCATCGACCCCGATCGCGGCCATGCAGGTCCGCCGCCGTCCCGGCCCCGGCAAAGTCACCGCCGCCAATCCGCAGGCGTCCGCAAGCGTTGTGGCGTCTTCCCCGAACGCGAGAAATCGATCATCGACGCGCATGAGAAATACGGTCGGATCGGGCATCGCGCGCGGCCGCGTCAACTCATATTCGAGCAAAATCGCCTCGAAATCCGCTGGAATTCTCGCGAGTGCTGTCACTCTAGCTGGCGTCATGCTCGAACCCC
>DATMEE010000350.1:0-22155 GCA_035557035.1 Phycisphaerae bacterium | reverse complement strand
TCAGCGCACCTCTGCGGTGCGGTGAAGCTGCCGGAAGCAAAGAGGACGAAAGGCAAAACGAAAGCCGCGTAAGAAATGTGCGATGAAGGATGCCCGCTCAGCAATTTACACAGGAATTGACACTACCTCCTGGCACACTCGGGTCGGCCTCATCCATCGCGACCTCGGCCCGCCGGTATTCGACGAGTACATTCAACACTTCCCCAACCGTCATCAACCGCCACTCGAGCGGCTGATCCAGTAGTGATGATCCTTGAGAGAGATTTCGAGGCTGAGAGATCGTCATTTTTTTGACCTTGAGTTCGAGAGCGTATAGGATCTGCTGTTCGATTAGCTAGCGGGGCGCAAACATGCTCACTGCCTACATCCAAGCTGCGATGTCGAAGGCCAAGTACGCAATCCTCAAGGACGGCTCGTACTACGGTGAAATCCCCGGCTTCCAGGGCGTCTGGGCTGAGGGCGACACGCTCGAAGCCTGCCGGCGCGAGCTTCAATCCGTTCTCGAAGACTGGCTCATCCTCGGCCTTCAACTCGGGCACCGCCTGCCGCGCCTTCCGGGCGTGGGTACCTTCCCAAAGCCACGCAAGGTTGCAGGCTGACCAATCGACTTTCCAGCCGAGTGTCCCACGCTCATCCAGCGGCATTCCATTCTTCGATCGTGATTCGATACTGCTTGGTCAAGAGCTGCTGTAAAAGCGCCGGCCGGATGTCACCCTTATGAGGGTTCGGCGCGGTGTAGCGCTTGCCGTCGCGAACGAAGAATAAAATGCCTGCCACCGGAGTGCGGGCCATCAAACCCGAGCTTCCGCATTCGACGGCAAAACTCGCGATGAGAAATCGGCTTCATTGGTTGCACATCTGGCTCAACTCTGACTGCTTCTTATCCGTATCCGACTTCCACTGCCCAACCAGCGCGAACGGCGACACCGACCCAAAAAATCAAAACAAGCGGCTTGAGAACCGCATCGGAAGGATACCACCCAAAGTGCGGCAGCAGCCACGTCAAGATTAGATAGGGAACGAGGAGCGAACTTCCCACTGCGGTATATATTTGACTCGGGCGCCGCTTCATATCGCGTTCGGTCGGAGCGGCTTGCTATCTGTCACAGCTCAATTGCCAAATCACCCGATCGCCAAATTACTTGATTTCAGCGTTTAGAGCAGTTCGTGCAGCTTCCGCTTCAAAATCTTCCCCGTCGGCCCGCGCGGCAGTTCGCTGGAAATGATCACCCGCCGCGGAATCTTGTAGCCGGCGATCTTGTCGCGGCAGAATTCGCGCAGCTCGATGTCCGTGGCCGACGCGCCCTCGTTCAGCGTCACGAATGCCACCACCACTTCACCGCGCGACGGGTCGTGCTGGCCGATCACCGCCGACTCGCTCACCGCCGGGTGCTGCTCCAGCACCGCTTCGATCTCGCGCGGGTACACGTTCTCGCCGCCGACGATGATCATCTCCTTCTTGCGCCCGGTGATCTTGATGAAGCCCTCGGCATCCACCGTGCCCATGTCGCCGGACTTGTACCAGCCGTCGGGTGTCAGGGCGGCGGCGGTCTCCTCGGGCTTCTTGTAGTAGCCCTTCATGACGATCGGCCCCTTCACCCACAGCTCCCCGATCTGATTGGCCCCCAGTTGATGCCCGGCGTCGTCGAACGCCGCCACCGTCACGCCCGGAATCGCCTGCCCCACCGTGCCGACCTTGTGGGCCCACGGCGTGTTCAGGCTCACCACCGGCGCCGCCTCGCTCATGCCATAGCCCTGCAAGACCTCCACGCCGAAGCGGTCTCGGAACGCCTCGAACACGGCATCCGGCAGCGCCTCTCCCCCGGCCAGGATATACTTCACCGAGCGCATGTCCTCCGGCCCGGCGCTCTTCACCCGCAGCAGCGCCGTGTACATGCTGGCGATCATCATCGTCACGCTGACCTTCTGCTCGCGAATCGCATCGATCACCGCGGCCGGCAGAAACCGCGGCATGTAGAAGACCGAGGCCCCCAGCCGCACCGGCACCAGCAGCATGGCCGTCAGACCGAAGCTGTGGAAGAGCGGCAGCAGCCCCAGGAAGTGGTGCTCCTCCTTGAGCTGGGCCTTCTCGACGCAGGCTTCCATGTCCGAGCGCAGGTTGCCATAGGTCTGGCACACGCCCTTGGGTTTGCCCGACGTGCCCGAAGTGTAGAGCAGCACCGCCGTATCGTCAGTCCCGACCGACGGCATCGACGGCAACTGCGGCACGCCCCCCGCCGCGGCGGCCGCCTGGGCCAGCGCCACGAGCTGTTCCTGCAACGGCAGGTCCTCGACGTACACGACTTTGCACGGCAGCGCCCCGGCCAGCTCGCGAAAAAACTTCGTCGCGAAGATCACGTCCAGCTCGGCGTCCTGCACGATCGCCGCCAGCTCGGCAGGCTGGAGCATGAAATTGAGCGGCACGACGGTCTTGCCGGCCCAAAGGGCGCCGTAGAAAGTGCCCGCGAACGCGGTGGTCGAGGGCAGCAGAATGCCGACGTGCGGGCGCTGCGTGGCCTGCTCGACATGGCCGCGCATGATGATGGAAAGCCCGGCCAACTGGCGATAGGTCAACGACCGCGAAGGATCGGCCACCGCCGGCTTGTCGCCGCGCAGCATCGCGGATTGAAGCAGCGTTTCAACCAGCACAGACATCCTCCCACCGCACAAAGGCTTTAGCGCAGACTATTCTGCTCGATGTTAAACGGCCAAGCTTACCGGGTCCATTGTCGGGTGCCGGGACGGTTCGCCTGCTAGCTCTTCAACGTACCGCACTCGGGGCAGATTCCAGATTGGATGCCGCGCAGGTCATAACCGCAATGCTTGCACTGGCCGGCATGATAAGGTCGAAGCAGTCGCCCAAAGATGAACGATAGGATTGCGGCAGACAAAAACAACGGCGGGCCGAGTGGGATCGAGCCGATACGGGATTGCTCCCGGCAATTCAAGGGAACGATAGATTCGTTCACGTAAGCTTAGGGTGCTGCTCTTGGACATGACGCGGAATCCTGTTCCAAAAAATGAAGGCCGCGCATTGTCAACAAATACCCGACCGTCTCCGAGCATGAAATGATACTCCCGACCAAACCACGCTGCGCGCTTCCAGCAACTAGCCCCGTAGATTGCGAAACAGAGCAGCAACGCAACTGACAAACCGAAAGCAATCGGCCGGCACTTGATTCGAGTCCCGAGCATCTCCACATCCTAAACGATCCGCCCTGCCAACGTACGATCCTACCTACTGCGAGGTGGAGGGAGTCAGACCCACTTTCCGCAGAATTTCAATCGTGATGGCGCGTACCTTCGGCCCCATCGCCCCATCGCCGCTTGCATTCACTGCGAACACGTACTGGCGGTCCCCACTGTGAACGTGCCCGACGTACCAACCGAGAATCGCTTCCATCGACTTGCCGCCCTTTCCCCCCGTCCCCGTTTTTCCGCTGAGCGTCCAGCCGTCGCCTTTCTTGAAAACAATCAAACCCTTGACCGTCTCCACCGCTCTCGCATCGAACGGCAGTTTCCCAGTGTATAGATTCTCCAGGAATCGCACTTGCTCGTCAGCGGAAATCTCCAGCGAAGTCTGTAACCAGAACTTCGTCAGCCCGCCGCTCATGTCACGATTGCCGTATTGCAACGCGTCAAGATATTTCTGCATGCGCTCCGCGCCGACGCCGGCCGCGACGCGCTGAAAGTACCACATCACGGAGTCGCGGATCGCCGTGTCCAGCGTGTGATCGCGCTCGCACTCTTTTCGATTCTGCGACGTGCCGTCCCATTTCATCTCGTGATCCGCGCCCCGAAGAAACCCGCAGTCCATCCCCGCCAGCGCATTGGGAATCTTGAAGGTCGAGCACGGCGAAAACCGCGTCACGCAGCGCGGCTCGTTGTAGCGCAGCGTCCAGCCATCATCGAGCGACTTGAGCACGAAGCACGCGTCGAATTTCCCGAACCGCTCGTTGAATTCAACGGACGAGAGAATCGACGCAAATGAAGAAGAACCGGACGCCGGCGCAGTTTCGGCGGACCCGGTAGCGTCCGCCGTCTCGGCGGACGGAGTAAAGTCTCTCGTCCCGGCGGTTGGCAAACCCCCCGGCGGCAGCGCGGGCTTGGCGAAAGTAAGAACGATCGAAGCGCCGGCGGCGGCAAGAAGTTTCATGCGGATACTCCGTTATCCATTCGGTTTTCGGCCAATCCCGCGGCCGTTTCGACCCATCTACGATACCGCGCGAGCACGGGTTCGAGTAAAACACCCGCCACGTTTAGCCGCGGCCCGTCAGGGCCCCGGAGCGCGCATCATAACCTTCGACGGAGCTTCAACGCCGCACTACGATTCACTCGAACACAACCCTATGCACCTGGAGCTTAACCATGACTCGCACAAACGCTTTTTTCGCTAAACTTGTCGTCGGCAGTTGCATGTCAGTCCTCATGCTCACCGCCTGCGAAGAAAAGAAGACTGGACCTGCGGTCACTGCAACGACGCCAACTCCGGAGATGGTCGCCGCCCGCCTCGCCAAGGCCGACGCCGCCGACGGCAAGACCGACAAGGTCGTCGTCAAATGCGCCGCCTGCGCGCTCCGCATGGACGGCAGCCCCGACCATGCGTTAGTCGTCCACGGATACACGATGCACTTCTGCTCGGCCCCCTGCAAAAAGTCGTACGAGGCCAACCCCGACCAGGAAATCATGAAGCTGCCGGGGTAGGCTTCGCCCAAACCTGATTTCTCGCAGAGGCGCAGAGAACGCTGAGAAAGAACGACAGCAAATCCGCCGTCGCGCATCCGTCCTGCCAGACATCTATCTTCTCTTTCTCTACGTCCTCTGCGGCTCTGCGAGAAATCCCTCACGCCGAATCGAACCGCGCCGCGATCGGCATGCGCCGGCCGATGCCGAATGCCCGGCTGGTGACCTTCAGCCCGATCGGCATCTGCTGCCGCTTATATTCGTTCCGATCGACGCGGCGAACAACGTCACGCACGACCGCCTCATTGAACCCCATCGCGATGATGTCCGCCGCGGAGCGTTCCTGCTCCACGTACTCCTGTAAGATTGCGTCGAGCACGTCATAAGGCGGAAGCGTATCCTGATCCGTCTGGTTGGGCCGAAGTTCCGCCGACGGGGCCTTGGTCAGCGTGGACTCGGGGATCAACGTGCGGTCGGCCTGGGCATTCGCGTGCCGCGCAAGCTGATAGACCATCGTCTTGGGCACGTCGCTGATCACCGCCAACCCCCCGGCCATGTCGCCATACAGCGTGCAGTACCCGACCGCCACTTCGCTCTTGTTGCCGGTGGTCAGCAGCAGCCATCCGAACTTGTTTGAAAGCGCCATGAGTATGTTGCCGCGGGCGCGGGCCTGAATATTCTCCTCGGTCGCGTCGGGCAGGCGATTCTCAAAAAGACGGTTCAACTGGTCGTCGATCATCTCGTGAATGCGCACGATCGGAACTAGTCGAAAGTCGATCTTCAAATTCGCCGCAAGCGCCTCTGCGTCTTTGATGCTGTGCTCGCTGCTGTAGCGCGAAGGCATTCCCACGCCGTGGACATGCTCCGAACCGAGCGCTTCGGTCGCGATCGCCGCTACGACGGCCGAATCGATGCCGCCCGACAGTCCGATGACCACGTCCTTGAAGCCGCACTTGCCCACGTAATCGCGCGTGCCCAGCACCAGTGCCTGCCACACAGACTCAACCGGCTCGGGATAAGCCTCGACGCGATTCTGCGCCGGCCGCTCGAAATCGACGATCAGCAGGTCTTCTTCAAATGCCTTCGCCCGCGCGATCAGTCTGCCGGTCGCGTCGAACGCCATGCTCGCCCCGTCGAACAGCAGTTCGTCGTTGCCGCCGACCTGGGCCGAGAGCAGCAACGGAACTCCTTTCGATCGCGCGTGGCCGCCCATGAGCTGCTCGCGAAACGCCTGCTTCTTCATGATGTATGGCGAGGCCGAGGCATTCAAAATCATATGAGCCCCCCCAGCCGACACCTCTTCAATCGGCGCGCGGCGATAGAGCTGCCGCGCAAAGAGCTGGCCATCAGTCCACAGGTCTTCGCAGATGGTCACTCCGACGCGAAGGCTTCGTTCTCCCAGGTTGAGATCGAGCAGCCCGACGTGCTCGGCCGGCTCGAAGTACCGGTGCTCGTCGAACACGTCGTAGGTCGGAAGCAGCGATTTGAAATATTTGCCCGCAATCTCCCCCGCCTTCAGGAACGCAACTGCATTGAAAACCGGCCGCCCGATGTTCGAGGGATTCGGCTCGACATATCCCGCCAAAACAGGTGGCCCCGCCTTGGTGGCGTTCGCAAGTCGCTGGACAAAATCAAGATTCGCCGCCACGAAACTCGGCTTCAGCAGCAGGTCTTTCGGCGGATAGCCGCACACCGACAGCTCGGGAAACACGATCAGGTCCGCCGCCGCCCGCCGCGCATCCACGACGAAACGCGTCATCTTTTCGAGATTCCCCGCGAAATCGCCGACGATGGGATTGATCTGGCCAAGGGCAACCTTCATGCCGGCGAATTATAATGCCCGCGCGCAGCGACGATACGCCGCCCGTTTAGCCGCGGCCCGAAGGGTCCCGGCGAGCGCGCAAGGATTGCCGGAATTGCGATTCCGCGCCGCCCGCAATGTGAACGTCGCACCAAGTTCACCCGGACCTTTCAGGTCTGGGCTAAACGATCCGCTCCGATGATGCAGTAACACCACTGTG
Source organism: Phycisphaerae bacterium (assembly GCA_035557035.1). GTDB lineage: Bacteria > Planctomycetota > Phycisphaerae > UBA1845 > UTPLA1 > JADJRI01. Next base: position 15,451 of record DATMEE010000350.1, on the reverse strand, counting down.
CATCCCCGGCCCGGGCGATTGCGACCCGATGATCCGCGCTTCCGCGTCGAGAAACTCTTCCCATCGGCGATCCACTTCCTTGTCGTCGCGCGTCAGCTTGCGAGCCAGATCGATGAACGTGAGATAGTGCCCGTTCTCCGATGCCCACAGGTCGGCATATAGCCGCGCAAGCTCCTTGTCCTCGCAGTTCCGCGCCAGACACTCGAAGCGCTCGCACGAGCGGGCCTCGATCAGCGCCGAAACCATCAGCCGGTCCATCAGCTCCCCCGGCGTCCCCCCGCGCACCAGCCTGCGCAGCTCGGCTGCATACGGATTGCGATGAAACTTCGACATCACCCCGCCGCGCCGAGTCAACAAGCGCGTGACGACCATCAGGTGATCGGCCTCGTCCCGCGCGATAGCCGCCATCTTCTCCACCCAGTACGCGGGCGGCGCCGGCTCCGGCCAGCGATCGATCAACTCGAGCGCGTTGACGGCGGCTTTTTTTTCGAGATGAGCGTGATCGTTTAGCAGCGCGAGTGGATCACCGAGGACGGCGACCGCCCACGAGTCATGAGTTCTCGAATGCAGCGGCAGGTTGGCGCCGAGTATCGACATCACCATATCTGGCGCGCGCGGAGATGGGGTGTCAACTCTCACCGTTGTCAATGAGCGATGGATCGTCTCATTTATCCATCGGCGTCCAGACGTATCGAATGATTGTTGCCACCGGCGGCTGGTCTGGATCATTTTTATCGACAGTCACGCATATCTCGGGCACGCCGGCCTGAAGACGAAGCTTCGACGACTCCTTGAAGGAGACATACACATTTGCCGGCACATCGGGCTGCGACTGAACGGAAGACTCATACATCGAACTGGCGCTCAGTTCGTACTCCAGGTAAACTTCGGATCGCGCGAACATGCTTCCCTGACGACGGACCTTGAAACTCACGCCTTTTGATTGATAGCTGCCTATGGCGAACGTTGGCCGGCCGGCTACCTCTCCCGTTTTCGCCCCGCGAATCGGCAAGTTCGCCGTGGACGAAATCTCCAGTTCTTTGTCGATGTTGATGATTCGATCGATATGGACGAGAGGCCTGGCCGTTCCGAGATCGCTCACGGCTGCCGCGAAATCACGGGGCGTGGAGGCATGTTTCTGAAGTTCGAGGGCATCGACGGTGACAGAGGCCTCGCCGCTTAAGACCACTTGAAATGCGGTTACTTCCAGACGGGCGATGTTAGAAACGGGCGTCGCGTCCTCGGATGCCGAAGGAGGGGGAGCGGACATCGGGCTTGTTGGGACCGGAAGTGGTCGCGATATGGCCGTCGCATGTTCGGTACGCGCGGCGCTTTCGGTGTCGACATCGGATGAAGAATGCAGAAAGGAAATGGGTAACAGACACAGCGCGGCGGATGCGGCCAGGCGAACGGCGAACATTCTATTCTCCTTTGACAACGAATCGATTCAAACTCGAAGAATCCCGATAGTCCATCAGACAGGACTGGCTTGAATCGCGTTAGTCGTTAAGGAGAATTAATTACTTTCGAGCAGCTTCATCCCCTGTTCGAACACCACATCCACCGGAATCCCCGCCTTGGACAGCCGATCCAGATCGCCTTGCAGCGACGGCCCCACGTTTCCCATCTCGTCCATCAACTGCTTCACCCCTTCCGCATCGCCGTCGCCCTGTAGGGTCAATATCTTCGTGGACAATGCGTTCATCGCCTTCTGCATCGCATCGAAGTTCACGCGATATCGCCCGGTCTTTTCATCGCGAGTGAACGCCCCCTCTTTCTCGAAAAAGTTGAACCGCAGCATGTTCGCCCGGCCGTGCGCGCTGGCCGCCCCAAATCGCACCGACCGGAAAATCCCCGCGAGAAATGTCACGTAGTTGTCCATCACCGTGCCTTCCGTCAGCTCGCCGCTCTCGAACAGCTCCGTGACCATGTACAGCCCGAGGATGTCCGCCTTGCCCTCCTCCAGTGCCGAGCCCAGCTCCTTCAGTGCGTCGCGCACCGTGCCCCGCCCGTTGATCGTGTTCTTGATCCCCAACCCATGCGCCACCTCGTGGAACATCACGTTCCCGAAGAACGCATCGAAGGTGATGTGCTTGAGCTGATCCTCCGCGATCAGCTCGATCGCGATCGGCACCAGAATCTTGTCGAACTTCGCCCGCATCGCGTTCTTCAGCTGCAACCGCCGCGTGCCCTTCTCCAACTGCACCTGCTCGTCGTTCGGCAGATTGATCGCAATCGTCTTCGACCCCGCGTTGCAATCGCCCGCATAATAAATCACGTCGTATGCATTTAAGTCCGAATCGGTCCCCGGCATCTCCCGCTTGTATCGCTCATCCACGGGCAGGCCGCGCTGCAGATCGGGCAGCAGCTTCGCGTACTTCGCCAGCCGCCCGCTCCACTCTTTGTCCTTCACCAGAACGTATGCCTCGAACGCCGCCTTGTAGCCGAACAGCGCGTCCTCATACGTCTCGATGGGCCCGATGACGATGTCCACCGTGTTGTTCTTCATGTCCAGCCACAGCATGTCGCTGGCACGATACTCGCTGGTCATCAGCGCGATCGCCCGGGCCAGCAGATACTCGCGCAGTCCCGGGTCCTCCGCATGGTCGGCCGCCTCCTTCAACGAAAGCGCCGCCCCGCGCACCTGATCGCCGTAAAACTGGTGGTACGGAATCGCCCGCAACTCCTCCTTGTCACCTCGGCGTATCACCGTGTATTCGCTCTTGAACTCCGTCGCCGATTCAGGGTTGGCCGCAATGTGCCTCTCAAACTCCTCCTTGGTCATGTCCGCTGGATAGAACGTCGCCCCCTTCGGCTTCGCGCCGAACCCCTCGACGAACGGCTTGTTGTCATCCAGCCGATCCCACGGCCCGTAGTTGATCTCCGCGTATCGCCGCCGGCCCGCGTCGTCGATCCGGCGCATCAGTTCCTTCCGATCACCATACGCCTGAAGCCAGAACGCCTCATCCATCTGCTCAGCCGCATCGATCAGCAACGGAATCATCTTCCGCTCCGCCGGCGTAAGCGCGTCCAGGTCCGCGGACAAACGCACGCTCGCATATTTCTCGCTCACGATGGCCGGCTCCGCCCTCGCCGCTTTCGCCTCATTTGCCTCGGTCATTCCGCGTCCTTTTGAACAAGCCGTGTGTATGGCGGCCACAGCGAGGATCATCACGATTGTACTTCTCACTCCAGGAAACACGCTCAATCGAAATCTCCACATCGTCCGCTCCTCCGCTACGAATCCAATTCGTTTCACATGCCGAGCCCCGAGAAGGGGCATCGCCATTGTGAAGTACTTTCGCCCCGCAAGCCAACCCGTTTAGTCGCGGCCGGGCACGGCCCCGGCGAGCGCGAATGAGTCGCCGTCACGTCGATTTTGCCCGGCCCGTCATGTAACCGCTCATCGCCATCACCCGGACCTTTCAGGTCTGGGCTAAACGACGCTTGCTCCTTGACAATCAGCCCTCATTTGCTCAAATACGGGGCTCGCCGTGCCGCTGGCGGCCCTTGGCCCGGCTTTGTCCTGCAACCCCGATCTTCGGATTCTCGCAAAAATGTCGAGCATCGACCAACTGCGGCACGAAATCGACGCGCTCGACGACCAGATCGTCAAGCTGCTCAACGCGCGGGCGCAGGCGGCCATCGAGATCGGCCGACTCAAAACCGAATCCGGCGCCGGCGTTTACTCCCCCGAGCGCGAATGCTCCGTCCTCGAACACATCGCCGCTCGATCCGAGGGCCCCCTCACCAAAGACGCCCTCCAGGCCATCTACCGCGAGCTGATGTCCGCCTCCTTCGCCCTCGAACGCCCAACGCGCGTCGGCTACCTCGGCCCGGCTGGCTCATTCTCGCACGAGACCGCCCTCGAAAAATTCGGCGCGTCGGTCACTTACGAACCGCTCTCAAACGCCCGCGGCATCTTCGACGCCATCGCCCGTGGACACGTCGACTACGGCGTCGTTCCCGTTGAGAACAACACCACCGGCGGCGTCGTGCTGGATACGCTCGAAGCGCTGCTGGAGATCAACGTGCAGATCTGCTGCGAGATTCAGCGCGCCATCCATCAGAACCTGCTGGCCAATGGCGCGCTCGGCGACATCGACGTCGTGTACTCAAAATCGGAAGCCTTCAAGCAATGCGAGAACTGGCTGGCCGAGCGGGGCCTTGCCGGCAAACTCGTCGAGGCCCCCAGCACCAGTAAAGCCGCCGAGATGGCGTCGCAGACGCCGCGCGCCGCGGCCGTCGCCGGCGCGCTTGCCGCGAAAACTTACGGGCTGCAAGTTCTGGCGGCCAACATCGAAGACAACCCGAAAAACGCGACGCGTTTTTTCGTCATCGGCAAGGAGCCGGCCAAGCCGACCGGCTCCGACCGCACCGGCCTCCTGTTCGTCACCGCCCACGAGCCGGGCGCGCTGGTCAGCGTGCTGCTCGCCTTTCAACGCCACGGCGTGAGCCTGACCACGATCACCTCGCGGCGAAAAGTCGGAACATCAGCGGAGTTCGTGTTCTTCGTCGAACTCGACGGCCACCAAACGGATTCGATATTGCAACGATCATTCGCCGATGCAAAGCAATACTGCCGGAACCTGCGCGTGCTTGGCTCGTATCCCCGAGCGCCCGTCGTTTAGCCGCGGCCCGACAGGGCCCCGGAGACCACCGCCAGTCGTGCGAACTTGTAAAAACAAATACGCGCGACAAACGACCATGAAATTGACGCCACCATGAACCGACGCCCCTTCATCGCCGGCAACTGGAAAATGAACCTCGACCTCGCGCAAGCCCGCGCGCTCGTCACGGAAATCTGCGCCACACTCCCAAGAGATTGCGCAACCGAAGTCGCCGTCTGCCCCCCTTCCATCTATCTCTTCCCCATGGCCAAGGCCCTCGCCGGCACGGCGGTCTCCCTGGGCGCCCAAAATTGCTACCACGAAAAGAATGGCGCATTCACCGGCGAAAACTCCGCCGCCATGGTCAAGGAAACCGGCGCGCGGTTCGTCATCCTCGGCCACAGCGAACGCAGGCACACTATCGGCCCCAAGGACTCCGGCGGCCGGGTCTGCGGCGAGACTGACGAAATGATCGCCTCGAAGGCCGCGGCCGTCCTGGACGCCGGCCTGGTCCCCATCGTCTGCGTCGGCGAAACTTTGGTGGAACGAGATGCCGCCAAGACCCGGGCCGTTCTAACCCGCCAGATTCACGGCAGCTTGGCGGGCATCGATCCGGCGGCCGCTGCGAGCCTGGTCGTGGCCTACGAGCCGGTCTGGGCCATCGGAACCGGCCGAAATGCCACGCCGGAGCAGGCCCAGGAGGCCCATGCCCACATCCGGGCCCTGCTCGCCGAGAAATTCGGGAGAGGCGTCGCGGACCAAATTCGTGTACAGTACGGCGGCAGCGTGAAGCCGGATAACGCCGGGACGCTGCTTTCGTGTCCCGACGTCGACGGGGCTTTGGTCGGCGGCGCCAGCCTGAAGGCGGGCGATTTTGTCGCCATCATCGAGGCGGCCGAGCGGGCGAAATTGGGCAGGGCCTGAACCGGGGAAAAAGCCGGGCGGGCAGACTGCATCGTTAGGCGAGTTCGCGACTTTTGAAGAGTTGAGGATGAATATGCTGGCATTCGGATTTACGGGTTTCATGTTGGGAATGGCGATCGTCGGTGTTTCGCTGCTCCTGATTGGACTGATTCTTCTGCAAAAGAACCGCGGCGCGGGACTGAGCGGCGCCTTCGGCGGCGTCGGTGGGCATTCGGCGTTCGGAACAAAGACCGGCGATTTTCTGACCTGGGTGACGGTCGGGCTCGTCGCCGTCTTTCTACTGCTCAACATTGCCGCAAACTACGTGTTCGTTCCTGAGAAGGCACCCGCCGCTCCAGAAAAAGCCGAATTGATCGACGACGCCGGCGCCGACGAAACGCCGGACGGGCAGCCTGCGGCGACGCCGGTCACGCCGACGCCGATACAAGTGACTCCAACCGGAAACCCCGGGCCGCCGGTGAATGCCGTGCCCGTGACGCCGACCAATCCGCCGCCGTCCTCAAACAACTGACGTATTGGCAGGGGCGTTTTCGCGATGCGCCCCGCCCGAGTCCTCGCGGGCCTAGCCCCAACGGGGCGACAGGCTTATAGCCACGGGTGGAGCGAACCGCGACCCGTGGACAACGTCGCCAAAAAGCAAGTCCGCCCCGGCGGGGCGCCGGAGGCTGCGGGCGAAGACTGGATGAGATCGGCAGCATGAATCGTTCGGCGTACTCTCGACACTCGTCTATTGGAATCGGCGGAAGCACTCGATGATTCACAGCATGACCGGCTATGGCGAAGCGCGCACCTCTTTGGAGGGCGTGACCTACCGCGTCGAAATCCGCTCGGTGAACAACCGCTATTTCAAGGCGACCATCAAGCTGCCCGAGCCGTTTCAGCGGTTTGAGGCCCATGTCGATAAGTTGCTCAAGACCCGGCTCGGCCGCGGTAGCATCAGTTTCTCGCTGCGAATCAAGGACGATTCTCCGGTCGTCGCGGGGCGCATCAACGCCACGTTGCTCGATGAATACGCCCGCGAATTGTCGGCTGTGGGCAAGCGATATCCCGAAGCGCGGCTTGACCTTTCGCGGCTGCTGGACGCGCCCGGCGTCTTGCAGGAGCAGGACATCGACGAGGACCGGCTGGCGGTCCAGTACCGCACCGTCGAATCCCTCGCGAATCGGGCGATGGACGGCGTCGTCGCCATGCGCAAGGCCGAGGGCGAGGCCCTGCTGCGTGACATGCTCGAACGCTGCGCCGAGCTGCGCGCCCGACTCGCCCAGGTGCAGAAGCGGTCGCCCAGCGTCGTCGCCGACTATCAGAAGCGTTTGCAGTCGCGCGTGCAGCAGTTGCTCGACGGCATGGACGGCGTGAAGGTTGATCTGCACGAGGACACGCTGGCCCGCGAAGTCGCGATTTTCGCCGAGCGCTGCGACGTTAACGAGGAATTATCCCGGCTCGCCAGCCACCTCGATCAGTTTGCCGCGCTGTGCCAGTCGCCCGAGGAGTCCGGCCGCAAGCTGGATTTCCTCGCCCAGGAGCTGCTGCGCGAGGCCAACACCATCGGCAGCAAATCCAACGACGCCGAAATCGCGAAGCACGTCGTCGAGATGAAGGCGGCCATCGACCGAATCAAGGAGCAGGTGCAGAACGTTGAATAAGAAAGACGATTCACGACTTGTCGACGAGCCCCGGACTTCCAGTCCGGGCGGCGCTTGAGCGTTTGCGACGCTTAAGTCGTCAGAAGGATTCAATCAAGGATCACGCGGAAACGGTGAACGAAAGTCAAAAAGGCAAAGTCATCGTCATCAGCGGCCCCAGCGGCGTGGGGAAATCCACGATCTGTCGCCGTCTCTGCGAGACCCTGCCCGCCCAGTTCAGCGTCTCCGTGACGACGCGAAGGCCCCGGCCCGGCGAGCAACATGAACGCGACTATTCCTATGTCTCCATGGAGGAATTCAATCGCTTGCGCGACGCCGGCGAGCTGCTCGAGTGGGCGGAAGTCTATGGCCATCAGTACGGCACGCCGCTCCGCGCCGTCCGCAACGCGACCGAACAGGGGCGTTCCATCGTCTTGGAAATCGACATCAAGGGCTGCCTGCAGGTGCGGGAAAAGATGCCCGAGGCCCTGAAATTTTTCATTTTGCCGCCGAACCCCGAAGAGCAGGCCCGGCGGATCAAGACTCGCAATACCGATCACGACGAGGTCATCGCCCAGCGGCTGGCCAAGGCCGACGGCGAAATAAGATACGCCAACGAATCAGCCTGCTACGATGATTTCGTGATCAATGACAATATCGATGCGACGGTCGTGGAGATTCGCTCCCTGATCGAGAAGAAAACAATCGCAGTCCGGAACATGGAGCAAGACTCTTGAGATGACAACGCGCCCGGATCCCTCTTCGCCCCGAAAGGGGCGACGCGCTGTAGTCACGGGTGGAGCGGAGCGAAACCCGTGGATATGTTGCACCCGATGACAGTCCGCTCCGAAGGAGCGGCGGAGACGCCGAAACGGTGCAACGATTTCGCCTTGCCGTTTGGCGAGACACGAAGTTCAGAAATATTCGGGATATTCAACCCCGAGGCTTGTGTATTTTGCGCTTGAAATACCTGAAACGAATCGCTGCGATCGCCCTTCATTGATCCGCAGCAAGGCTTTTTTGAGGAGCACGAATGATCGAGGAATTGAAAAACGACGACCTGATCAACCGCATCGGCGGGCGATTCAAGTTTACCGCCATGATCCAGAAGCGCTGGCGCGAGTTGATGATGGGCGCTCGGCCGATGATCGAGCCGGGCCGGCTCACGCCCCTTGAAATCGCCATCAAGGAGATCGCCGAGGGGAAGATCAAATCGGAGGATCCGGTAGACCGTGACATCGTCCGGGAAAAATAAGTCCGGCGATGCGGGCGCTCTGAACGGATACGAAGTGGTCGTCGCCGTTTGTGGTGGCATCGCCGCATATAAGACGGCGGGTCTGGTTTCCGCGCTCGTCCAGCGCGGCGCCGGCGTCACCGTGGTCATGACCGACGCCGCCCGGAAATTCATCACCCCGCTGACGTTTCAATCACTGACGGCGAGGCAGGTCTTCACCAGCGCCTGGGATGCGGAAAACTATCATGACCCCCAGCACCTGCGACTGACCGAGAGCGCGGACCTTTTCATCATTGCGCCCGCCACGGCCAACATCATCGGCAAGATCGCCTGCGGCATCGCCGACGATCTGGTTTCGACGATGGTGATGTCCACCGATTGCCCGGTGCTCATCGCCCCCGCGATGAACACGCGCATGTGGCAGAACCCTATCGTTGAGCGAAACATGAAGACGCTGCGCGAGATGAACTATTTCGAGGCTGCCCCCGGCGAAGGCTGGCTCGCCTGCCGCACCGTGGGCGCCGGGCGAATGGCAGAACCCGCCGAAATAATGGAACAAGCGGGTCGCCTGCTGTTATTGAAAGCCCCGCGGCGCGCTGCGCATCCCCCGATTTCTTCCTGAAAGGAACGACCTTGAGCGCCCTGCCGTCCACCGGATTCACGATCGTCGAAAACGCCCGCACCCTTCTGGGAAAAAACGTCTACATCGCACCGACTTCCTACGTCGGCGGCGCCGTCACCATCGGCGACGATACGGCGGTCATGCACTACGTCTGCATTCGCGGCGACGTCTCGGCCATTCGCATCGGCGCGCGGGTGAACGTCCAGGACGGCACGGTCATCCACACCCACGGTGGAGTCGACCTCGACATCGAAGACGACGTGAGCATCGGTCATCGCGCCGTCGTCCATTGCACGCGCGTCATGACCGGTGCTCTGATCGGCATCGGCTCGATCGTGCTCGACGGCAGCGTCATCGGGCGACAGTGCATCGTGGCGGCCGGTGCCGTGGTCGCGCCGAACACGATCGTGCCCGACGGAAAGCTGCTGATGGGAGTGCCCGCCCGGATCGTGCGCGACGTTTCCGACAAGGAGCGCGAGTACCTTCGTTACGTGGTGCGCAATTACGTCGAGCTGGGACGCCGGCACGCCCGCGGCGAGTATGCGAATGCTGTAGGGGCCAGAACGTAGATTTCTCCGCGTGTAAAAAAGCAGGAGGAACGGGAAGCCCCTCCGCTTTCCGTCCCTCACGTGCTGGTTTGATTCTACTTTGGAGTGTGTCGAAGTATCGACGCCAGCCTCTAGCAGCCGTCGTCGCAGCCGTTCGGCTCGCTGTCGTTGTAGTCCTCAAGCTGGCAGATCAGCCAATTGGCGTAGTTGCGAGCCCATCCGGTCGGGCAACTGCCCGGCGGATAGCTCTGGAGGAATTCGTGTGCATCCTCCGCAAGCGATTCGATGCCGTCCGGCGGGGCGCCGTTCAACAGGTTGAACTCGACGGCGATCAACTGCTTCGCGAGGAGGACCGAAACGTCGCTGCCGGCGCTTTGCCCGTTCGGCTTCTTGCCGCGCAACAGGTTCATCAACTGGGTGCTGTTGTAGTTCGCACTGCCGATGACCAGGTGATTCACGGGCCAATCACTCTGGTTGTATTTCCAGTAGGTCGCGTTCTGCGGGCACGGCGGCTGCGGGATCAGGTTGATGATCTGCACGCACGTCGCCAGGTTGTTGCAATCGTCCTTCGCCTTCCATGTGCGAGTGACGGTCTTGGGGCACGAGCCGCTATAGGCGTCGGTGTACCAGATGGACACGCAGTTGTCGCAGTTGTCCGTTGCCGATGCGAAGCCGGTGTAGCAGGGATTGGTGGACTGGCCGCAGTAGCGCGTCTTGTTCGGCGGGCAGGTGATGGTCGGCGGCTGCGTGTCGGCGATGGTGATGTACTGATAGCACCACGAGCTGTAGTTGCCGCAGTCGTCCTTCGCTTTCCACTTGCGCTTGAGAATCTTCGGGCAATCCGTGCAAATCCAGTAATCCGAATAGATCACCTGGGGATTGGCGTCGCACGAATCCGTTGCGGTCCCCCAGCCAGTGGTGTTCGGATGTCTTGACTGCGTGCAGCTAATGGTGATGTCGGGCGGGCACGTGACCGTGGGCGAGGAGTTGTCCGTTACCTTGATGGTTTGATTGCAGGACTTTGAGTTGCCGCAGGCGTCGGTGACGGTCCACGTCCGCGTGATGACCGAGACGATCGGGCAGCAACCGGCATCGACGTCGTCGTGATAGGTCACCGCCGGAGCGGGATCGCAATTGTCCGCGACGGTCGGGAAGCCGGTGACCGAGGGGTTTGTTCCCTGCTGGCACGTGACAGTCTTCATCGGTGGGCAGGTGATCGTCGGCTTGGTCGTGTCAACGATCGAGATGGTTTGATCGCAGAAGTCCGATTGCCCGCAATAATCCGTGGCTGTCCACCTGCGCGTGATGACCATTTCCTGGGCGCAGTCTCCGGGCATCACCGAATCGCTGTAAGTGACCTCCGGATTCGGGTCGCAATCGTCGACGGCCGTGGCGGCGCCGGTGTCGGCCGGAACGGTCGAAGAGCCGCACTGCAGCTCAAGGTTGTCGGGGCAGTCGATGATGGGTGCGTTTGTATCTTCGATCCGGACCTGGGCCGTGCAGGAGACCGGCGGTGAATTCCCATCGTCCACCGTCAACGTAACCGTGCAATCGATATCGCAGCCATTGGAGGTATCGACGGACATGACGGGAGTCTGACTGTGCTGGTCATCGAAGGTTGCGCCGGGGCAGTCACTTGTCCAGGAATAGGTGATCGGGTCGTCGTCGGCGTCGCTGGACCCGGTGGCGTCCAATTGGACGGTGGTGATGCCGCCCGCGCATTCGGCCACATAGTCGGCTCCCGCGTTGCAGACCGGAGGATTGTTGAGCGGGTCGATCGGGCCGACGTTGCCCTTCGCGCCGCCGCCGAAGTTCAGTCCGAAGTCTCCTTCGAAGTTGGAATTCTCGCTGGTGACAACCACCCCGATGTGCTTGCCGGTATAGAAAGAAAGGAGCGAACCGCCCGTGGGAACGAATCGGAAGTCAAAAAAATCCGTGGGGGTGAGCGTGTCCTGGTGGCCGAACTGCAGCACTTCGCCGGTGAGCAGCGTGCCGGCATAGTCGATCGATCCGTTGCCGTCCGCGTCAACCTCTCCACGGATGAGCAGGTCATCGGTGGGCACGCCGCCGATCAGATTTCCGCTTGCATCGAGCAATACGTTGACCGTCAGCACTTCGAATCCGCCCATCGGCGTCGGCGTCACCGTGCGCGGCGGCGTGGTGGGACTGAACCGAATCGCGATGGGCGACGCAGTGACGTTGAACAATCCGCCGGCGTAGGTGGTGAGACCGTCGGAGTCGTAAGTCAAAAGGGGAAAGCCGGGCAGCACGCCGAGGAGCGCGGCAAATGACGCACTCGCGGCACCCGCGATCGACACAATCATCGCGGCCGACCAACACGTGGCAAATCTTTTTCGCGAAGGCATGAATATCCTCAAAAAGACGGCGCAAAGCGGACGCACCGCGCAACCCGCGGCGTCGATCCGTCGTCCCGTGGCCAATCGCGGGACGAACGATTGAATGCCCGGTGGTCCGACGAGGATCCGGCCGGGTGCGTTTTCATCACGTTTCCAGAAAAAGGCCAGTCGAAACAACGACCCGCCTGAAAGACTCGCCCCCAGGAATTCAGACCAAGAATCAGAAGGTCTCTTCGGCCCCTTCCATTCCCCTCGAACTATCATTCCCCCGCCGGACGCAAATGTCCATCAACCGCGCGATCTTCGCAGAAGTGCGAAAGCGCCAAGCCCGAGAATCACGAGCGAGGACGGTTCGGGAATCAGCGTAGCCGTATCAGAAAACGAGGAACCGGAGCTGCCGAAACTATCGTCCCAATAATCGGGAGCCCCGAACGTGGTGCCGATTGACGTAAAGATGACACCGAAGGTGCTGCCGGCGGTTCCATAGAATGCCGGCGTCGCCAAGTCGCCGCCCGTAACCTCGAAGACGAATTCGTAAAGATCGGTGGTCCCGTCGACCCAGCCGAAATCGACGAGGTCGCCGGTGAGCAATGTCGGTCCCGAATGAACGTCTACGCTGCCGGTGATGCTGAGCGAGCCGGCCGCTGCAGCGCCGCTCGAATCGATCGTCGCGAACAGAGAGAAGCCGCCGAAGCCGCCGTCGAAATCGTGCGAGTCGACATCGTCCACAAGCGTCAAAGCGAACCCCGTCGCGGAAAACGCATCGGTCCCGCTGTCATAGCTCACGTCTATGAAACTAGACATGATATCCGGCGAATTCTCGCGAATAAGCCCCAGCGGCGCGGCCATCGCTTGAGACGCGATCGACGACACGATGCAAACAATGAATGCAAGGGTTCGGTTTGAGTTCACGAAAGATGCTCCTGTTCCCGTCCAACCTATCTACTGGAATTGATCCACAGACGAATCACCGATCACTGCCTCGTAGCTTACATGTCTGTAATTCGCAAAGTCAATGGTTTCCGGCATCACACCTCGAAAATAGCGCAAATCCCTATTGCACCATCACCGCGAAAGTTTCGCTCCGTTCGCGAGGCATTATAAACCACACAGATTACCTATACTGCCTTATCGATTCAGAAGTGCCTGGTCCGCAGAATTGCGAGCACAACCGCCTGATCGTCAGATCGCGGCAGGCTCGCGCTCAACGGACGACGCCATCGAAGTCTGCGATGCAACAGCACCAGAAGGATCCACGTTGGACAGAATCTGGCTGCCGTAGAGCGACTGATAGAGTCCGCAGCGGTTGATCAATTCGTCGTGCGTGCCGCTATCGACGATGCGGCCGCGATCCATGACCACGATGCGGTCAGCCTGGAGGATTGTGGAGAATCGGTGGGCGATGATGAGCGCGGTTCGATCCTGTAGGAATTTCTCCACCGCGTCGTGAATCTTCTTCTCGCTCTCGGCGTCGATCTGGCTGGTGGCCTCGTCGAAGATGAAGATCGGGGCGTTTCGCAGGATCGCCCGGGCAATGGCGAGGCGCTGTTTTTGACCGCCCGAAAGCTGCGCCCCCTGCTCGCCGACGAACGTGTCGTAGCCCTGCGGCTTGTCCGCAATGAACTCGTCGGCGTAGGCGGCTTTCGCGGCATCGACAATGCGATCCATGTCCGAGTTGAGATTGTAGGCTCGATCGGGATGCCGGCCGCGCAACACCAGCGTGCGTAGAAGCCGGTCGTCACCGTAGGCGATGTTGTTGCGGATCGTATCCGCGAAAATCACGGAATCCTGGGTGATGAGGCTCATCTGCCGTCGCAGCGACACCAGCGAATAGTCTCTCGCGTCGCTGCCGTCGATCAACAGTTGTCCACTATCGGGATCAAAGAACCGCAGCAGAAGCGACAGCAGCGTTGTTTTTCCCGAGCCATTGGGCCCGACGAACGCGACGCGCTCGCCGCGGCGGATGGTGAGCGAGATGCCATCGAGTGCGGGCTTCTCGGCGCCGGGGTAGGTAAAGCGGATATCGCGGAACTCGATCGACTCCGAGAATGCCGGCATGGCGGGCTTGAGGTGGTCATCGGGCACCTGGCCCGGCAGGTCGATCACTTCGTAAACGCGCTCCAGCGCCGCGTTGGCCCGCTGCATGCGATTGTAGAACGACGACATCTTTCGCACCGGATCAAAGATGCCGGCCATGCAGGCGCCCAGGGTGGCGAATTTGGAGAAGGACATTTCCCCCGCGAACATCAGATGCGCGAAATAGAAAATCGCAATGGTCGCAACGATTCGCCCCACCCCTTCAAAAAGCGGGCTGGCCAGGGCCTCGGTCCGTTCGATCTTGAGCTGCTGCTTGAGAATCTCGCGATCGACGGCATGAAGATGCCGCCGCTCGTAGTTCTCCATCGCGTAGCCCTTCACCACGCGAATGCCGCCGAGCGCCCCGCCCAGTGCGCCGAGCATCCGGCCGTAGTCGCCGAGCAGCCGCTTGTTTGCCCGCCGAATCTTCTTTCCGAATCGGCGGATAAAAAAAGCCGCGATGGGTGCCCCAATCAGGGCGATTAGCGTGATGCGCCAATCGATAATTAGTGCCAGGATGATTACGAAAAACGCTTTGAGCGGCTCGCGGAGTGACTTTGCAAAAACGAAGACCAGCCCCCGATAAACTTCCTGGCTGTCCTGCACGAACCGCGTCATCAAGTCGCTCGTGCCAAACTGCGCGAAGTGCGACAGCGGCAGGCGCAGCACGCGGTCATACATGATCTTGCGCAGGCGCATGACCACGAGGCCGGCGACCAGCGCGATCAGATACTCGCCCCAGAATCGGCAGAATCCCCCTACGGCGCTTACAGCGAGGATGCCCAGCGCAATGATGATCAATATTTTCCACTTGGCGTCCCGAGAATCCCCGGCCGGCAACTTCCAGGCGATCCATCGCGTGAAGCGATCGCTCCATGACGCATCTTCCGGGCGCGCCGCGATCGAATATTCTGGCTTGGCGCTGTCCGACGGCCGAAACGAAAGTTCGACGGGCGCGGCATCCGGTGCATTGGCCATCGTATTCAGGATGTCCTGCGGCATGTCGGCGGTCCCGACACGGACAAGCCGATCGCCAATCCCGACGTGGGTCGCCAGTTTCGAATCCTTGTCCACATCCCGGACGACGATCTCGTTCTTGCGCTCCGTCAGTGCGAGGTCGAACCGGTCTTCGGCCACACTCTGGTTGATCCAGTTCGGAATGCTCTGCTCTTCGCCGATGACCTTGATGAGCGGAAACAGCGCGACGATGGAGATCGAATAAGTGGCGGCAACGAAGATCACGCAGCAGATGGCCGTGATCAGGTAGCGCTTCCACGGCCGGGCATACTCGAGAATCCGAAGAAAATAGATGGGCGAGGCGCCCTTTTTCGATGTGCGGGTGCGCGTGGCCGACGGTCCAAACATGCCCATCCGAAGACAGCTCCTCACGGCCAATCTGGGCCGGTCGAGGTGGTCATTGTAGGGCAAAAACGCGAGATTGCGAACTTGCTAGCGCGG
>DATMEE010000349.1:0-6564 GCA_035557035.1 Phycisphaerae bacterium | reverse complement strand
AGATACGTCCGCTCATCAGCAGCCTCACGATTGTCCGCGACCGGCCGGGTCGTCGCCGCGCCGTTGTCGGGTAACTCATGCGGCTTTTGAGGAGCGGAACCCGACATCACGATCACCGGTCCCGAGCCGGCCATCCCCTCGTTTCCGCGAATCACCACCTGATCGCCGGCTTTCAGCCCTTCGACTTCCACTGCGACCCGGTCGAGCACCTCGGAGACGATCCGCACCGCCCGCATGTCGGCCACCGATCCTTCCGGCGTCGTGGCAACCACGAACAAGTAGGACGAAGGGCCGCGCGTGACGATCGCATCCTTGGGCACAACCAGCCGCTCGCCCACCGGACCGGCCGGCACGCTGCCGCGCGCGAACATCCCCGATTTGAGCAGTCGCTCCTTGTTCACGATGTCCACGTCGACGGGAAACGTTCGTGCCTGCGGATCGGCATCGGGCACGACGCGCGAAACGGTCCCCAAAAAATCCCGTCCCAGCGCGTCAATAGTTACGAGCACTTCGGTGCCGACTTCATTGAAAGCAACGTAGCTCTCAGGCACGTTCAGTCGCACCTGCGCGACGCTCAGGTCGATCAGCTCCACGACGCCGCCGCCCTGGACGACCCACGATCCGACCTCAGTCAACTTCGAAACCACGAATCCATCAAACGGCGCAGTCACTTGTGTGCGTTTCAACGAATCTTCGAGACGCTCCCACGCCGACCGGGCGGACTGGATCGAGGCCTCGGCCTGGCCAACCCGCGCCTTCGCCGCATCGAGATTGGCCGCGGTATCGACAACTTCCTTTTCAGTCGAGCGATCAGCGTCCGATAGCTTTCTCATCCGCTCGGCATCGAAGGCCGCTTTCGCAAGTTCCGCTCGCGCCATCGCGAGCATGCTCTCAAGTTCGACGACCCGCGTCGTCTGCTCGTCCCGCGAAAAACGGTGCTGCGTGTCTCGCAGACGACAGATCACGTCGCCCGCTTTGATGAAATCACCGCGATCGACGGGCATTTCAGTGACAAAACCCCAGACTTCCGCCGCCACCGTGGTCCGGCGTTTTGGAAATACCGTGCCCACCAGGCGCACGGTTGGGGCCAAACGCTCGCCTTTCACCGGCGCGACCTCGACCTTGGATGGACCCCACTGTCCGTAAACCTCGCGGACGGCCGGTAAAAGACATGCGATCGCCAGGAACGTCAGGCCCACAAGTCTGCGGGCATCTGCATGAATTGTGCGTTCAGAACACATTGAAACATATCCTAGATGCACCGGGTAAAGACCTCAATTCCCGGCAGGACAGCCGTGAATCTACACTGGGGTCATGGACTTCCATGTTGGATCATGCGTAAAATGTCTCGCGGGTCGATCCCGCGGTTCTTGGGGACAAGAGGAGTGTTTAACATTTCGATTTCGTCGCCCTCTTTCTGAGAACGGTTGGATGCGAATTACACGCGACGAATCGCGGGCGAGTTTGGGGGGAACCGGTCGGCGTCTACACCCGGTGAATTGAATGGCCGAATCGTGGCATGAGCATCACGGGGATTCGTCTGGCCCGCTTCCGGTGCCTTATTCGAATCCGAACACCGCGCCGGAACGCGTGGTGAACGGCCGCGGTATGCCCGTCGGGACGGGACTGGGCAAGTATCGAATCCTCGATCGCATTCGAACGATGGAGCACGCGATCGTTTACGCCGCGCGCGATGCGATGCTCGATCGCCTCGTCGTCATCAAACAACTCAACCCCGCGCTGCTCGACGATCCGCTGGCGTGCGGAGATTTCAAGCACGAGGCCCAGCTTCTCGCCCGCGTGCCCAAGGACGCCCGCAACGTCATCGGCATCCACGAACTGATCGGGGACGATCAGGGCTTGTTCATCGTCGAAGAGTGTGTAGCCGGCGAATGGCTCGAGACGCTCATTTCAAAACGGAAAGTCGCCCTGGCCGACGCGTTGCGGCTGCTGAAGTATGGCTGCCTTGGCCTGCGCGCCTTGCACTCGCGGAAAATCATTCACCGCGCAATCCAGCCTTCCAATCTGCTGATTTCTCCCAACGGCCAGGTGCGCATCGGCAACTTCTCCTGTGCATCGCACGAAGGCGATCATACGCCGCCGCCGTTTATCGCGAGCAAGTATGCTGCCCCCGAGCTTCAGGCCGGCCTGCCGCACGACGACCGCGTCGACATTTATGCTCTGGGAATCACCGTTTACGAGGTTTGTGTCGGCCGTCGGGCACTGCACGAACATTTCTCGGCGATCACGCGCGATCTTGCCGCCGCGAATGAGCGCTGGCGGCAATGGCACTGTGATTCGGGACTGATGCTGCCTCCTGCAAATGCCCTGCATCCATCGGTTCCGCCCGCGTTGGCATCGATCCTGCATCGCATGACGGCAAAAGACCTCGATGAACGCTTTGCCTCCGTCGACGAAGTGCTCCAGGAAATCGTGCGCAGGTTCGGAGCGCAGCGGTCGAATGCGGCTCCTCTCCTGCCGAACGCCTCACGAGCCAACCTGCTCGAAGCCCGGCCCGCCCCGATCGATGCCGCGCCGCCCGCGAAGGCGGCGCAAAGCCCTCGATCCTTGCTCCACCTGGCGGGCGATTCACGGACGACGCGTACCGAACTCATCAGCGTCGCGGCCCCGGTCGCAGCGGGTGCGACCTCCACCAGCGCCGAGCCAGAGAGTTCCAGGCACCCCACCAGTCCGCGTCGAAGATTGGTCGTGGCGCCGGCGCTGCATCCAACGCCGGCTCCGCCGGCCGGCCGACCTCGAACCATCGCAACCCCAAGTCGGCCCTTGGCCACCACTCGGTCGGTGCCGCCTCCGTGCCCGGCGAGCGAAGCGCCTCGCAAACATCGCGGGATTCTTGTCCCGCTCGCCGCGGCGCTGATTCTCGTCGCCTCGCTTTCGGTGGGCGGCATGGTGCTTTGGCAAAGGCATTTCACCAGCCCCCAAAGCCAGACTCTGTCCAGGCTGCTGGACGAGGGTCTCGCGCTTTACAAGAGTGAAGACTACCGCAAGGCTCGGGAAAAATTCCTCCAGGTGCAGGTCGCCGCCTACGCCGATCCGAATCTGGTGCCTGAGCTGAACCGCGCTGAAACGCTTGTTCTCGTCGTCGATGGACAACTCGCGCTGGAGAAAAATGACTTCACGCAGGTTCGGCAGTTGATTCACGATGCCGGCGTGCGTGGAACGGAAGCCGAGGTCCTGGGGTCGCTCCGCGACAAGTACTACGCGACGAAAGAGGCCGTCCGGCTGGCCGACGAGGGCATTCGCGCGATCGAAACCGGCAAGTTCGTCGAGGCCCAATCCCATCTTTCCGATTATGCCGCGAACGCAAAATCGGCGGGTTTGGATCCCGAGCGTCTTTCCGATCGAGTTAAGCAGGAGAAGGACGATCGAGACTACGACAAGGCCCTGACCCGGGCGCGAAAAGCGCTCGCCGACGACGATTTTGAAGGCGCCACCCTTGCGTGCCGCGACGCGCAAATCATTCGCGTGACCACCGCCACCCGCCAGCTCCGGCAGGACATCGCCGACGCCAAGGCTCGATTCGACTGGATGGTCCGCGGAGACAAGGCGATGAAGGAGCGCGACTACGTCGCGGCCGAAGCGGCGTACCAGTCGGCCAATGCGGTGGACCCGTCCGACGAAGTCGAACTGAAACTGCGAATCGCCTCTTCACGGAAGTTGTATCAGGAAGCGCGGGATTTCATCGGTGCCGGCGACCTGCTTGCCGCGAAGAAGAAACTCGAAAACGCACTCTGGAAATATCCCAATCGTCAGGCGCGGGCGAAAATGCTCGGGCTTGCCCGGGCATTCGACGCGGCGCAGCTCGTCGAAAGCGCCGACGAAGAAGTCCGGCGCGGCAACGCGGCCGACGCCATCCGGCTCTACGAAAAGGCGATTCCCGACCTCATTGAGCCCGCCAAGGAAAGCGCGAGTGCCAAGCTGAAGGCAGCACGGCGGGGCGCCGGCCTCTCGACCGGGGGCTGAATCCGTCAACTCGCGCCAAAGGCGAACACGTCGTACATCGTGTGACACCCCACCGCCAGGCCGAATCCCCGCAATACGTAAACCGCCGCAAGATACGCCCCCGCAGCGGCCCGAAATGCGAACTGGCTCGCCGACCATGTGTCCGACCCGATCGGCGGATAGTGGTGCAGGGCGAACAGCAACGACGACAGAACCACGGTCGCGGCCACCCCCGCCACCTGCTTCATCCCGCAGATGTTGATCAACAGCAGGTTCAGAAGGCCGATGAAAATCAGCCTGAAGACCAGCTCCTCATAGATTCCGGCGCCGACGCTCAACAGAAGTTCCTGCACGGCCGCCGGCGGACGCATGCTCCAGAATCCGGCCCCACCGTCGGCGACGGCATGCAGGCTCGCCAATTGCCCGTGAAGCAGAAAAAGCGGAATCGCCAGCAGCACGCTCTCGCCAAACATTCCCGCCAGCGCCTGCCCGTTGGTCTTCCATGGGTAGTGGCCGGCAATATGCCATCCCAATAGCACCACCAGGAGAACCGCCCCGGGCAGATAGGCTCCCGTCCCGCCGAACAGGCTGAAGAACCAGAAAATCAGCTCCTCCGCCGCGAGCGACGGCCGCATCGCCACGGGTCCATCGCGGTAAAAGTAAGCCATGCCCGCTTCGTATAGAATGACGAGCGGGAGCAGAAAAACCAGGCATTGCAGCGGCCGATGGGTGACGTCCCAGTAAGCGTCCGAAAGCGCGGGACGGGCTTTGCGCACCCGGCGGATTTGCGTACGCGGCGGCTTTCTCCTGTTCGAGCGCTTGCGCATCTTGCTCCATCAAGCACAGCGGCGCCATTCCGTTGGCCGCCGTCGAGGCACTGAGAGATGATTGTGAACAGTACCACGTCGCGAAGCAACCATGTGAAAACCGGCGCCGCCGCCGCGGTGCCCGCCGGAAACATCCGTCGCAAGCTGAATCGTATTTACCATGCGCTTTTCAAAGCCTACGGACCGCGAAACTGGTGGCCTGGTGAATCCCCCACCGAAATCGTCATCGGCGCCATTCTCACTCAAAACACGAATTGGAAAAACGTGGAGAAGGCAATTGCCCGGCTGCGCGCTGCCGGATTAATCGACTGGCAGGCGCTTCGGCAGGTCGCCGTGCCGAAACTCGCCGAGATCATTCGCCCGGCAGGCTATCACAACCTCAAGGCGCGACGACTCAATAACTTCGTCGACTGGCTGTTCGAGCGATTCGAGGGACGGCTGGAACGGCTGCGCGAAATCCCGATTGATGATTTGCGCGCCCAACTGCTTCAGGTCAACGGAATCGGCCCCGAAACCGCCGATGCCATCCTCCTCTACGCCGTCGGCCTGCCGACCTTCGTGGTCGATGCCTACACCGGAAGGGTGGCGCGGCGCCACGGCCTGATCGAGCATGGGCATGACTACGCCGCGCTCAAGTCGGTCTTCGAGGAGAATCTGCCGCGCGATCTGAAACTGTACAACGAATTCCACGCATTGCTTGTGGAGGTGGGAAAGCGGCACTGCGGCCCCGATGCATCCTGCACCGGCTGTCCGTTGGCGAGGTTCTCTGGCGCGAGAATAAAAGGACCAGCAGGTTCACCAAGATCTTCCCGCGCGCGAAAAGCGCGGATTGCCGCTGGGACGACTCGCTAGGCCGTTTTACGACATGGTCTTGTTCTTATACATCTTATAACCGATCAGGATGACCGGAATAAGAATGAGTCCCACCCAGCTATACCATTCCATCCTGAATACGCCGTCGTCCTGAGCGAAGATGAATGAACTGCCCAACATCACGTCTCTCCTTAATCTAACGGCCGGCTGGAAAAAGCGCCATGCCCGTCCGGCATTGCGATGCTCGGCCTGATCGCGGCCGAATCATAGTCAGTGGAATAAACCGCGTAAATAGGCGTGTCAAGACTGCCGCTCCAGCGGCTAGTCCGATCCAAACAGTGTTTCTATACTGCCGTCATGACCTCTGACAGGGATCCCTCAACGCCACAACGAAAGCACCTCGCGCTGGATGGCCCGCTTCGCCTCGATGCCCTGGAAGACGTCTATGATTGCCCGATTACCGTCGAGATTTCCCCTGGCGCTTGGGACCGTGCGCGGGCGAGCCGCGCCCGGATCGGCCGGATGCTCGCCGCCGGCCAAACCATCTATGGCGTCAATACGGGGTTTGGAAAGCTCTGCAACAAGCGCATCTCCGACGAGCAGCTCGATAAGCTGCAGACGAACCTGATTCTCTCGCACGCCGTCGGAGTCGGCCCCCCGGCGCCGGCCGCCATCGTTCGTTGGATGCTGCTCTTTAAGATCAACGCCCTGCTGCTGGGCGCCAGCGGCGTTCAGACCGATTGCATCCGATTCCTGGCGAGCTTATTGGAACATGACCTCCTGCCGGTCGTTCCCACCCGAGGCTCGCTCGGCGCCAGCGGCGACCTCGCACCGCTCGCGCATCTTGTGCTTCCCATGATGAACCGCGGTCGGCTTGTCGCCGACGGTCAAATCGTTGAAACCGAGGGGGCACTGCGCGAACATGGAATCGAGCCGGTCGAGTTGGGCGCCAAAGACGGGC
>DATMEE010000348.1:0-6081 GCA_035557035.1 Phycisphaerae bacterium | reverse complement strand
CCGGCCGAATGGCTTGGCGACGGCGAATGCGACGAAGGGCAATGGTCGTATAACGGCGTTCCGATCTTTTTGAATTGCGCAGGCCTCAACAACGACAACGGCGACTGTTAAGATTGATGGGTGTTTCGGTGACTGTAATGCCTATCCGAGGTCATAATCGTCACTGAATGTCGCACGCAACATGAAAACCCCGCAGGCTTAAGAAAGCCTGCGGGGTTTCTCTAACCAATTCTTGGAAAATCTGACGATCAGGCGGGCACCGCCGTGCATCCGATGATGCCGCTGACGAATCCGCTCACGTCGGGAGAGTTAATTCCGAAGAGTGAGATCGTCGTGAACAGGACGTCGATGATGTTCTGTGTCAGGTCGAGAAAGGGGGTAACCGCGAAGCAAACGATTTCCATAAAAAACTCCTCTTATCAGGGACTCATCTTCCACTGCTTTGCGCCGCAACCCCCTTTTGAGTTACGCCGCTGCCCGGCCACGAAACCGGCGCGCGACGCGATACGCCGCGCCGCAGACGTCTGAATAAATATCGGACACTGCGTGACTGCCAATCCAGCGGAAATACGCTTGCGGGCTCTGGCTTTTGCGTCTGGAGTGCTATAAACATTGTAGTAGTCATAACTTAGATAGATTTTCTATCCCAGCCTGCCACGAATCGATCATCTCTGCTGGATCGGCCCAACTTTGTCACTTGGTTTATAGTCTCCCGCAGGACCCGCGACGATACATTCTCCAGAATATCTTCCCGAAGCGAATCCCTTATGGCGACGAACACCCCCTCACCCTGGGGCCCTCAGCGGCGGCCACTCTTAACTCTCGAACAGGCTTGGAACTGCATTGCACGCGAGACTGGACCGCTTCCTACCGAGAAGGTTGCCCTTTCCAGCGCTCTTGGCCGCGTGCTGGCTGAGCCCATCTTGGCCTCCGTCGATCAGCCGGATTTCGCCAAAGCTATGATGGACGGGTTCGCCGTGCGGGCAGCGGACTGCGCCAAACCCGGCGTCGCGCTTAACATCGTTGGAATCGTCACGGCCGGCGAGGCGCCGCCTGCTCCGCTCAAGGCCGGCGGAGCTATTCGGATCAACACCGGTGCGCCACTGCCCGCCGGCGCCGATGCCGTCATCCCAATCGAATCCGTCGAGATCGCGGACAACCAGGTGCGAATTAGCAACTCCGTCCGATCCGGCATGAACGTACTGCGGCGCGGGTCGCACGCGCGGCACGGCGACATCATCCTGGCGCCGCCGGTGACGATCCAAGCGGCGCAGATCGCTCTCCTCGCGGCGAACGGCGACGCCACCGTGGAAGTCTATCCCGCAGTCAGCGTCGGCATCGTGACCACGGGCAACGAGCTCGTCACCGCAGGCCAGCCACGCGCGCCCGGACACATCTTCGAAAGCAACGGACCCACGCTCGCGGCGCTCGCACGTCAATTCGGTGCAAGCCCTGACGTCGTCGGCATCGCCCGCGACGATGAAGCGGCGCTGCGCGAAAAGTTCGCCCGAGCGATGCGGCACCCCGTGGTCCTCGCGGCGGGCGGCATGTCGATGGGAACGCTGGATCTAGTGCCGAAGGTCGTCGCCGACCTCGGCGTCGAGTGGAAGTTTCACGGCGTGCAGATGCGCCCCGGCAAGCCGGTGGCCTACGGGCGCGGGCCGAACGGGCAGCACGTCTTCGGACTGCCTGGCAATCCGGTGAGCGTCTTTGTCTGCGCATGGCTTTTCGTTCGTATGACGATTCGCGGCCTGCAAGGCCACGCCTGTGCCCCGCCCACCACCTGGCGAGCCACGCTTACCCGCGCATTGCCCGCCGCGCGCGACACCCGGCCGGCCTATCTTCCGGCGCACGTCTGGAGCGACCCCGAGCAGGGAATGCTGGCGGACCCCTGCGGCTGGGGCGGATCAAGCGATGTCTTCGGCGCGGCACTTGGCAACGCGCTGCTGGTTCGCACCAATCCCGCCGAACCGCACGATGCCGGTGACTGCGTGATGGTGATTCTGACGTCGACCGAATTTTGACAGAGAAGGACCCGCCATCGGTAAGTGCATGTATAGCAGCACTCAGAGAGTCGCACCCGAATCGCCGTCGATCAGGCCCATGAGCCGGCGGGGATTAAGCACAGACTCAATATTTCAAATTGTCTCGGAACGACGAAAACCGCTTCCATTTCATTGACTTTGCCGCCGCCAGTTCAATATCTTGTCTGTTACCGTGGAACTCGTCACTTGAGCGCGGCCTCACACGCGCCGGGAGGCGTTCGGCGGGGTGCGAGCCGATTTTTTCAATCGTGTCATTTACCTAAGGAGACCGGAAATGCAGGCACGCGGACGATCACTCGTCTCAACTGGAGTTGTGGTATTGGGCAGTTTAGCTCTTTCAGCGGCGGCGGCGGCACAGCTTATCATCCCGACGGCGCAAGTGCGCAAAGTCTACGGCCAGGCGACCGCCACCGATGGAGCCGGCACCGACGATACGGGCCTGATTGAGCACGAGCCGCCGCCGGACTTCTTCGGGATCTGGACCGATCCCGTATTCGGCGCGGCCACCTGCCAGCAGGACGGCGGAGGGATGAATTTCTCCGCGTCGTACACCGGCGGCTGGGATGGTCTCGACACGATTTCGATTGGAACCGGTCTTTCGAGCGCCAGCGCGGGCGGCGGCGGGCCGCCGACGTGCTCGGCCTCCGGGCTTGCGGGCCAGATTTTCCAGATGAGCTTCACGCTCCCGCAAAATGCAACCTACTCGCTCAGCTATCTGATGGGCGGCAATTCCATGCCGCCTCCCGGGGGGGTCTTCTATCTGACCCAGATGGGCGCGCCCGAGCCGATTCTCGAGGATCTGGCTGCCGCGCCAGATAATACCGTTGTTCAATCAAACATCCGGGGAAGCCTGCCGGCCGGAGATTACCAAATCAACTTCGACATCCGTACCGAGGCCAGCTTCGTCAATGGCGGCGGTGGCGGTGGCGGGAACGGCATCAACTTTACGTTCCGGACATACCTTCCGGGTGATCTCAACTGTGACGGATTCGTCGATTTAGGCGATCTCGATCCGTTCGTGCTCGCGCTGACCGACATCGCCGAATACGACGTGCAATATCCTGACTGCGACATCAGCCCAGCCGATTGCAGCGGCGACTCCGTCATCAACGGATCAGATATCGAGGGCTTCGTGCAAATACTACTGCCCGATTGATTTGATACTTCCCTCGGCTCGGATCTTTCGTTCGCGCTCGAAGCCAGTGTGCTCACCGGAGCAGTTTCGCGGATGCGGCTTCCTTCGCCACGCCGCTCACGCGCACGATCTTGCGCGGCGATGAGTGCCCGCGAACGACCTCGACGCTTCGAATCGGTACTCCCAGCAGGAACGCCAAAAGCGCTTCGACGGCCGCGTTTGCCTTCCCGCGCTCGGGGGGCGCGGCCACCTGAATTTTCAGGGCGTCGCCGTGAACGCCGGCCAGGCGATCGCGAGAAGCCCCCGGCACGACCTTCACGGCGATTTCGATTCCGCCTTCAACGGCGCAATAGGTCCTTCGTTCACGCGGGCCCTTGGTTCCGTATATCGCGTCGATTTTGCACAGGTTGCATGCTCCGTGAGTTCATTATTGAAACGCTGACCGCGAACAATGGCTTGCACGCCCGGGTACGCGTGATAAAGTAACCGGCCTATTTGAGACTGAGTCTCAAATTCGAGACAACTCATCCTTGTCACCGGATTAGAACCACATTACGGAGCCTGTCGAATGACCGCCATGGTTGATTCCATCATGCAGGAGTTGAAATCAAGCACCCAGGGGCTGCACGACGCAACCGAGAAGGGCCGGTTCAACAAAGATCTCGTCATGGGGCGGGTGCCCCTCGAGTCCTACGTTGATTCACTTGAACAGCTTTATCTCGTTCACCAGGCGCTGGAAGCCAAGCTCCGGGAAAATCATGATTCACATCCGGCGTTCTCCGCGGTGTTGCGGGATTACCAGTTTCAGGAGCCATATCTCCTGGCGGACATCGCTTTCTTCAAACGAGACCTTGGCAGCATTCGGGCGCTTGAACCCACGAGAAGATTCATCGAGGCGATTGACCGTATCGCGAAAGAGGAACCCGTGGGGCTGATGGGAATTCACTACGTCTTTGAAGGCAGCAACAATGGTTCCCGGCATATCTCGACCGCGCTCCGCCGGGCCTATGGATTTACGGGCCGCGATGGCACCAACTACTTCGATCCCTACGGCGACAGGCAGCACGAGTATTGGCAGGCATTCAAACAGGACATGGCCGCAGTCCGTCTGACTGCTCTCGAACGCCGCGCGATGGTCGATGCCGCGGCGGCGGCCTTTCAGGCCGTCATGGAATTGCACGCGGCGCTCGGGGAGAATCTGCCGGAGGCGTCCGCGGCGCCGGCGCCGCGCTCGGGGTGCCCTTTCGGGCATTAAGCCGTCTTATGCCTGCTTTTCGATGAGCCGCCCCAGCTCCTGCCCTCGTTTGAATGCCGCCAACACGGCATCCCGAACGTGAGCCGCCACGTCCGCCTCGACGAGCTTCGCCATCGCCGCCTGCGTCGTCCCCCCCGGACTGGTAACCGCTTCGCGCAGCTCCGAAGGCGATGCATTTCGATCCAGCAACATCGCACCCGCGCCAACACACGCGTGCGCGGCGAGGACCTGGGCATCTTCTTTTTTCAGTCCGGCCGCCATTCCGCCATCCATGAGCATTTCAACGAAGTAGTAGAAATAGGCGGGACCCGATCCGGCGACGGCGGTGACGGCGTCCATCAACGATTCGTCCTCCACCGTGACGGTGACGCCGCCGGCGGCAAAGAGATGCTTGACTTCTTCAAGGTCGTCCAGCGAGGCGTGCTCGCCGCGATAGAGTCCCGTGACCCCGCGCCCGAGTCCGAACGGAAGATTGGGCATCGATCGAATTACCCGGACACCTTTTCCGCCAAGCAGTTGAGCGATGCGGGCGGTCGACACGCCGGCCATGACGCTGACGAAAAGCCGATCTCCGTCAATGGCGCCCTCGATGGAGCGGGCGGCCTCGGCAAAGCGCTGGGGCGTGACCGAGAGCAGGACGATGCGCGAATCCGCGACGACGCCGCGATTCTCCCTGGCCACCGCGACCGGCAGCGGGTGTGCGTCGAGTTTTCGCGAGGGCGAGACGATGATGCGATCGGGCGAAAGATACCTGCTGTCGATGAGTCGACGCACGATCACCAGCGCGATGTGGCCGGCGCCGAGAACTCCCAGGGCGTAGCGATGTTCAGCCATGCTCGGCTCCCCCTAACCGACTTAAGTATTTTGCCGGAAATGTCATTTTTTGTTTCATCGGTCTTCCGAGTAAGGTAGGATACCTGCAACCTCGCGAATCGAATGCCGGGAGGAATGTCAATATTGACCGATAGGTTTGGAGGAAGACCGGCCCAACCCGCAGGAGACAATTGCTGATCGAATCGAAGGGACAGGATTAGGATAGGATAGGAATGCCGCAGAACTCGAGTCGGGCGGAGTCATCAGGGAATTCGGGGCAGCCAGAAGTAGAAACGATCATCGAATCAATCCTCGCCGATGCGGGCGAGATTGCGACGATGCCGGAAGTAACGGTCCGGATCATCGACATCGTTGAAAACCCGAATTCCAACATGCAGGAGCTGCACGAGGTCATCCGAAATGACCCCGTCCTCTCCACGCGCATCTTGAAGGTGGTGAATTCGGCGCTTTATGGTCTGCCGTCCCAGGTGGCCAACGTCGATCGCGCCATCGTTCTACTTGGACTTTCGGCCGTCAAAAACATCGCCATGGCGGCTTCCATGACCAACCTCTTCACCGGCGATGCGGACATCGAGCGATTCTCCGCGGGAGACGTCTGGAAGCACTCGCTGTCGATGGGAGTCGGATCGAAGATGCTGTACGCGGCGCGAAAGCGCCCCGGAGGAGATGAGGCTTTTCTCGCCGGACTGATCGCCGACGTGGGCCTGCTCATCGAACGTCAATCGATGCTATACAAAATGCGGGTAGTGATCGAGCGCTTTTTCGAGGAAGGCGGCGATTTCTGTTCGCTTGAGCGCGAGCTGCTCGGCGTT
>DATMEE010000347.1:0-4235 GCA_035557035.1 Phycisphaerae bacterium | reverse complement strand
CGGGGTCGATACGCTCGCCGCGGCGTTGTCCGAGCCGCGCGATGCGATCGAAGAGATCATCGAGCCATATCTCGTGCAGCAGGGGTTCCTGCAACGCACGCCACGCGGCCGCATGCTGACTTCGCACGCGTTCAAGCATCTCGGTCTTGCCGAACCGAAACGCGATCCCGCGCAGATGCCGCTGTTCGATCAGGAGAACGGTGCGTGAGGGCGAGCGACGGCGACTGGGAGCATCTTTCTGGCCGGGTCGTCGACGGCGTGCACCGGCTCCCCATTCGCATCTACTATGAGGACACGGATTTCACCGGGCTCGTCTATCACGCGAGCTATCTGCGGTTCATGGAGCGCGGCCGTTCGGATTTCATCCGCTTGCTCGGCATCGACCAGGGCGAACTATTCGAGCAGACGGCGAAGGAAGCGCCGGGATTTCATTTCGTCGTGCGCTCGATGAAGCTCGATTTCCTCAAGCCGGCGCGCGTCGACGAAGTCATCGAGGTCGTAACCAGGCCCGGCGAAGTCGGCGGCGCATCCATCGTGCTGAAACAAAGCGTCATGCGGGGCGACGACACCCTGATCGAAGCCGAAGTGCGGATTGCATTCGTCGCGGGCGAGAAGCCGCAACGCATTCCGGCGGCGTTGCGGAAGGCGTTGCGGGCCGACGATTGATGTGCGTCCGTTCGTTTCTCCGCGAGCGGGAGCGATTGGAGCTCGAGTCTGGCTTCCTAGCGGCCGGCTGCTTTTTTGCGCATCCGGTCGTGCTGCTCGGCGACTTCGGGAGTTACGGCCTCACCAAAATCCGCCAATTCGTAGACCGGTCGAATTTCAATCTCGCTCGGGCCTGGCATCGGATTCGGGCATCGCTTCACCCACTCGATCGCCTCGGCCATGTCCTTGACCTCCCAAATCCAGAAGCCGGCAACGAGCTCGCCGGTCTCCGAGAACGGTCCGTCGATGACGGTGCGGCGCGGCCCGTCGAAGGCCACGCGCTTGCCCTTGGCTGACGGCTGGAGACCGTCGCCGGCCTTCATGATGCCGGCGTTGACGAGTTGTTCGTTGTACTTGCCCATCGACTCAAAGAGCTCGGCCGAAGGCAGGATCCCCGCCTCGCTGTCTTTCGTCGCTTTCACCAGAACCATTACGCGCATCGTCTTTCTCCCGTGAAATACTGAGGCAATGTCCCCATGCAAATAAGACGAATGAACTGCGCACGGTTCGACAGGCCGGCGAATATTTCTGCCCGAGGAATAGGTATAGGTCCCGCCGCAGGGCCATTCGACGTCGCCCCGCGAATAATGTAAGCGCTATTCACATGAGTTGGCGCAGACATGGTGGGCGCGGTGAGCGCGGCTATCACCACGGCAATCTGAAGGAGGCGCTGCAGCGCGCGGCCCTGGAATTGATCGCCGAGAAGGGGCCGTTCGGATTCACCTTCGCGGAGGCAGCGCGCTGGGCAGGTGTCAGCCCCGCAGCGCCCTATCGGCACTACAGCGATCGCGACGCGTTGATGGCGGATGTCGCAAAGCGCGGCTTCGATTTGTTCGAGCAGGCGCTCGCGCGCGCATGGGACGACGGAAAGCCGGATCCGTTCACGGCTTTCGAGCGGATCGGAACCGCATATCTTTCCTTCGCACGCAAAGAGCCGGCGTATTACTCGGCCATGTTCGAATCGGGGGTGCCGCCGGCGACGAGCGCGGAACTGCGCGAGGCCGGTGAGCGCGCTTTCGGCGTGTTGCGAAATGCGTCGGAGAAAATCGTTGCGCTCGCGAATGCAAGCAAGCGGCCGCCGGCGCTGATGGTGGCGCTGCACATCTGGGCATTGTCTCACGGCGTGGCCTCCCTATTTGCTCGGGGCGACAGCGCGCGGCGTGCGCTGCCGATGTCGCCGGAGGAACTTCTCGAGGCCGGCGTGCTCATCTACCTGGAGGGCCTTGGAATCTGGAGCCCGGAAAAAAATCGCAAGGTGCCTTGACAGTCGACTGGGTGGCCTTTACTTATGTAAATGTTATTAACATTCACACACGAGGCTCACATGCCCTGGGCAGAGAAACTGGACGAAATCGGCAAGCCGGCGTGGATCGCCCTGACGATCCTCGGTTTCATCATCTTCTGGCCGCTGGGGCTTGCGGTCTTGGCCTACATCATCTGGAGCGGACGAATGGGTTGCAGAGGTGCATACGCGCACGGTCAAAACGGTGCGTCGCGCATGGGTAAGCCGGGGACCTGGTGGTACCCGAACCAGTCGAGCGGCAATCGCGCCTTCGACGAATATCGCCAGGAGACTCTGAAGCGGCTCGAGGAAGAGCAACGCGAATTCCGGGAGTTCCTCGACCGGCTGCGCTTCGCGAAGGACAAGACGGAGTTCGATCAATTCATGGCTGATCGCCGCACGCGCTCCGAGCGCCCGGCGCCACAGCCAGAGTAATCCAACTCGCCGAATACAGCCGCCCGCCCTCCAAGGCGGGCGGTTTGCTTTTGAAGCAGGCCGCTAACCCGGTGTTAATCGTGGAAGCGCTCTGCTTGAGCCGGAATGCCGTAAAACCCGCCCAAGTTTGGACAAATTCGACCCTGATTGGGCCGGACCAAAGGGCGGCGGAAAGCGGGTCGGACGGGCCCGCGCGAATTGCCGGAGCTAGCCGATCGCCAGCCACGCCTTTCGACCCATTCAATTTGAAGCCGGTTCCGTCGCAAGACGGCCGCCGAGGGTTGCCGAATGAATCCTGCCGAAATTGCACAAGGTGCGCTCGACCTCCCCGCGGCTCAGGTGTCGCTCTGGGGGCTGTTCTGGCAGGCGCACTTCGTCGTCAAGGCGGTGATGATCGGTCTCGTGTTCGCATCGATCTGGGTGTGGGCGATCGTGATCGACAAGACGATCCTTTACGCGCGAACGCGGCGGCAGATGGACCGGTTCGAGCAGATGTTCTGGTCGGGGGAGAGCCTCGAGGAACTGTATCGATCGCTTTCCTCACGGCCGAACCATTCGATGGCGGCACTGTTCGTCGCCGCGATGCGCGAGTGGAAGCGTACCTATGAAGGCGGCGCCCGCTCGCTGCTCGGACTGACGCAGCGCATCGAGAAAGTGATGAACGTCACGATCGCGCGCGAGGTGGAGCGGCTCGAGCGGCGGTTGCTCGTGCTCGCGACCGTGGGTTCCGCCGGACCGTTCATCGGTCTGTTCGGCACCGTGTGGGGCATCATGACGAGCTTTCAGTCGATCGCGGCGTCGAAGAGCACGAGCCTCGCGGTCGTAGCGCCAGGCATCGCCGAGGCGCTTTTTGCTACAGCCATGGGCCTTGTCGCCGCCATACCTGCGACGATTTTCTACAACAAGTTCGCGAACGAAGTGAATCGCCAGACCCAGCGCATGGAGGGATTCGCCGACGAGTTCTCGGCGATCCTGTCGCGTCAGGTCGACGAAAAGATGTGAGGACGGAATATGGGGGCGGGTGCCGCCAGCGGCGGCCGGGGTCCACGCGGCCGACGCCGTGCCATGATGAGCGAGATCAACGTCACGCCGTTTGTCGACGTGATGTTGGTGCTGCTCATCGTATTCATGGTCGCGGCCCCGCTGCTCACCGTCGGAGTGCCAATCGACCTGCCGGAAAGCCAGGCCAAATCGATCGAACAGGACCGCGAACCGCTCACGATTTCGGTCAATGACAAAGGCCAGGTTTTCCTGCAGAACACCGAACTTAAGGTCGACGAGCTGGTGGCCAAGCTCAAGGCGATCGCGAAGAACGGAAGCGAAGAGCGCATCTATGTGCGCGGCGATCGCAAGGTTGATTACGGTACAGTGATGCGGGTGATGGGCCGGTTGTCGGCCGCAGGCTATAGACGAGTGGCGCTTGTCACCGAAGTCGAGCAAGGGAACTAAATTGCGCACGGGCCTCGCCGTATCGAGTCTCGCGCACGCGGTCGTGCTCGGCTGGGGCCTGATCACGTTTGCGCCGTCGCCGCTCGATCCGCCGCGCACCGAAGCCATGCCCGTGGACCTCGTTCCGATCACCGACGTGACGCAGATGATGGCCGGCGCTCGCAACGCACCGAAGAAAGAGCAGCCGAAGCAGGCGGCGGAGAAAGTAGCCGAGCCGAAGCAGGCGCCCGAGCCGGAGAAGAAACCGGCGAAGCCTGAAGTGAAGACCGCGGCCGCCCCGCCGCCACCGCCGCCAGAAACGAAATCCGACCCGGCGCCGAAGAAGGAAGAAGCGAAGCCCGAAGCGAAGCCCGATCAAGCGAAG
>DATMEE010000346.1:0-5447 GCA_035557035.1 Phycisphaerae bacterium | reverse complement strand
GAAATCATCCTTCTCGTCCTCGGTGCGCAGATAGTCGAGCCGCTTGCCCTTCTTCACGCCGTACAGCGGCGGCTGGGCGATGTAGATGTGCCCGCGGTCGACCAGTTGCGGCATCTGGCGATAGAAGAACGTCAGGAGCAGCGTGCGGATGTGCGACCCGTCGACGTCGGCGTCCGTCATGATGATGACGCGGTGGTACCGGAGCTTCTCGATGTCGAAGTCCTCGGTGCCGATGCCGCACCCGAGCGCCGCGATCATGGTCTTGATCTCGTCGCTGCCGAGCATCTTGTCGAAGCGCGCCTTCTCGACGTTGAGAATCTTGCCCTTGATGGGCAGGATCGCCTGGAACCGCCGGTCGCGTCCCTGCTTGGCCGAGCCGCCGGCCGATTCGCCCTCGACGATGTAGATTTCGCTCTGGGCCGGATCGCGCTCCTGGCAGTCGGCCAGTTTGCCCGGCAGGCTGCTGCCGTCGAGGGCGCCCTTTCGCCGAACGAGATCGCGCGCCTTCCGCGCGGCTTCGCGAGCGCGAGCGGCATCCACCGCCTTGCCGATGATCCGCTTGGCGACGACCGGGTTCTCTTCAAGGAACTGGCCGAGCCTGTCGTTGATGATCGCCTCGACGATCCCCTTGACCTCGGTGTTCCCCAGCTTCGTCTTGGTCTGCCCCTCGAACTGCGGGCGCGGAATCTTGACGCTGACCACACCGGTCAAGCCTTCGCGAATATCGTCGCCGCTGATACTGGCGTCCTTCAGGTCCTTCGCCAGGTTGTTCTTCACCGCGTACGAGTTGATCGTGCGGGTCAGGGCCGACCGGAACCCGGAGAGGTGCGTGCCGCCTTCGTGGGTGTTGATGTTGTTGGCGAACGAGAAAACCAGCTCCGAATAGCCATCGTTCCACTGGAGGGCGATTTCGGCGTCGATGCCGTCCTTGTCGCCCTTCATGAAGATCGGCTTGTCGTTGACGATCGCCTTGTTCTTGTTCAGGTGCTGCACGAACGAGGCGATGCCGCCCTCGTACTGGAACTTGTGGTTCTTGCCGTCGCGCTCGTCGTCGATGGTGATGACGATACCGCCGTTCAGGAACGCGAGCTCGCGCAGCCGCTGCGCGAGGGTGTCGAAGCTGTACTCGACCGTCTCGAAGATCTGGGCGTCGGGCCTGAACGTGACCTTCGTGCCGCGGCGCTGCGTGGTACCGGTGGCCTCGAGGTCGGCGACCGGGTTCCCGCGCTCGTAACTTTGCTGGTAGACCTGGCCGTTCCGCCAGATCTCGAGATCCAGGCGCTCGGACAGCGCATTTACGACCGACACGCCGACGCCGTGGAGGCCGCCCGATACCTTGTAGCTGTCGTTGTCGAACTTGCCGCCCGCGTGCAGCACGGTCAGCACGACTTCGGCCGCCGACTTGCCGCTGGCGTGGCGATCCACCGGAATGCCGCGGCCGTTGTCGACGACGGTGATGGAGTTGTCGATGTGAATCGTGACGTTGACCTGGTCGCAGAACCCCGCGAGCGCCTCGTCAATCGAGTTGTCGACGACCTCGTAAACCAGATGATGCAGTCCGGACGTGCCCGTCGAGCCGATGTACATGGCCGGGCGCTTGCGCACCGCTTCGAGCCCTTCGAGAACCTTGATCTTGTCGGCACCGTAGTCGTCCGCGCCGGCGGACCCGTTGCCGTTCGGGCGTGCCGGGGCGCCCGCCTCGGGTTCGAGGCGGTCGTCGTCGTGCGGGTGCTGCTGTTCTGTATTCTCCACGCGGGTTCAGATCCTCATCGGCATGATCACGTAGGTGTAGTCGTAGCCCTCCGCGCCCACCGGTTTCATGACGGCCTGGCTGACTTCATCCTTCAGCGACAGCACCACCGACTCGGTTTCGACCACATTGAGGAAGTCGAGCACGTACTGCGCATTGAACGAGATCGTCAGCGGGACGCCGTCGTAGTCCACCGACAGCTCTTCATGCGCTTCGCCGAACTCGGAGCTGCTCGACGTGACCTCGACCTTACCCTTGGTTATTTCCAGCTTCACGGCGCGCGACCGCTCATTCGACAGCAGCGCCACGCGCTTGACCGCGTTCGTCAGTCGATCGCGCTCGAACTCGATCGCCTTGTCGTTGCCCTTCGGAATGACGCGCTCGTAGGCGGGGAACTGCCCGTCGATCATCCGCGAGATCAGCATCCGGCCGCCGACCTCAAAGAACAAGTGGTTCTCGCCGCTCTCGAATTGCACGTCGCCGTCGCCTTCCATCAGCAGCTTACCCAGTTCGAGCAGCGTCTTTTTCGGAAGAATGACGCCGGACTCCTCGGTGACGCCCACCTTGTGCTTCACCTCGACGAGCGCCAGGCGATGGCCGTCGGTGGCGACCAGCGTCAGGCTGTCAGGTTTCAGCACGAACTTCGCGCCATTGAGGAAATACCGCGTGTCCTCGCCGGTAATCGCGAATTGTGTCTTCGCGACCATCTCCTTGAGCGCGGCCCTGGGCAGCGTGGCCCGCGTTTTACCGCCCGCATCGGGCAGCGACGGAAAATCTTCGCGCGGCAGTGTCTGCATCCGCGAATCGAAGTGGTCAGCCGCCACCTTCACGCCGTTCTTGTCCTCGGAGATTCGAACGTCGGTCTCGGGGAGGGCCTTGATAATTTCGTACAGCTTCTTCGCCGGCAGTGTCAGCGTGCCACTCTTGCCGACGGAAGCTTTGCAGTGGCTGCGAAGCGCAACCTCGAGGTCGGTGGCGAGCATCCGCACTTCATCGCCCTTTGCTTCGATCAGGACGTTTGCCAGGATCGGGATGGTGTTCTTCCGTTCCACGATGCCCTGGAAAAGTTGCAGTTCTCGCAGAAGCTCAGTCTTGCGGACGACGAGTTCCATAGGCTTGTGGTGACCTCAAGCGGCCGGCGGCCTGCCGTTTACGGATCCTCTTAGGGAGGAGAAGAAGAGATAAAGAATTATAAAGGAAAGAAGGCGCTGCGCAAAACCTTATTTAGGACTACAAATTCTTAAATATCAATAATTTACGGTGTGGATAAACCTGGGGGTTTAGGCCCGCCGAACCGTGCGGATCGTGTGAGGTTTTGGAGCCCCCCAAACATCCACAGAAGGGGTTAGGACGCGCCTGTGGACGCCTTCGGATTCAGCGAAACGATTCAAGAAAATTACCGATGAGGCTGTTGAAATCTTCGTCGCGTTTTCTCATCTCTTCGACCTTTTTGAGCGAATGAATCACGGTGGAATGGTGCTTTCCCCCAAAACTCCGCCCGATCTCCGGCAGCGACGCATGGGTCAACGACTTACAGAGATACATCGCGATCTGGCGCGGCATAGCGATGGACTTTGAGTTGTTCCGAGACTTCAAGTCACCGATCTTGAGCTGGTAATAGTCCGACACAAAACGTTGAATTGTTTCGATCGTCACCGCCCTGGTGCCCTGGTCGATGACGTTCCTTAACGCTTCCTGTGTGAGTTCCAGCGAGATCTCGCGGCCCGTCAATGACGCATATGCAATCAGGCGGATGAGCGATCCTTCGAGTTCGCGAATATTCGACTTGATTCGGCCGGCGATATACATCGCCACGCCATCGGGCAGTGGCACCCCTTCAGCCTCCGCTTTGCGCTTGAGAATCGCGACACGCGTTTCAATATCGGGCGGCTGAATATCGGCGATGAGACCCCATTCGAAGCGCGATCGTAACCGTTCCTCGAGCGCCGGGATCTCGTGCGGCGGATGATCGCTGCTCAGAACAATCTGTTTTTGCGCGTCGTACAGGGCGTTAAACGTGTGGAAAAACTCGGTCTGCGTGCCTTCCTTTCCCGACACAAATTGAATGTCGTCGACCAGCAGGACGTCGACCGATCGATACCGTTCGCGGAAGTCCAGGATACGGTCGTAACGCAGCGCATTGATCATCTCGTTCATGAATCGCTCCGACGAGATGTAGGTGAGCTTCAACCCGGGATTGTGCTCCAGCAAATACTGCCCGATCGCGTGCATGAGGTGCGTCTTGCCGAGCCCGACACCTCCGTAAATAAACAACGGGTTGTACGAACGCGACGGCGCTTCAGCAACCGCGCGGCAGGCCGCATGTGCGAACTGGTTCGACGGCCCGACAATGAACGTGTCGAATGTATAGCGTTGATTGAGCCCGCCAGCCGCCACTGCTGTCATTTCGACGGGCGCGTCGAGTTCGTCGCTTGACGCAGGTGGTGGTGCTTCCAGCGTCGATGCCGGCACCACCACGCCTTCGGCGACGAACACCAGCGACGCGCCGGCACGTCGAACTTCTGCGAGCGCCTCAGATAAAACCACCGAGTAGTGTTTTGTCAGCCAGTCCTTGAACAGCGGATTCGGGACGCGCACGGTGATCGCGCTTCCGCCGTCAGAGACGAACGCCGTCGGCTTGAACCAGGTGTAGAAACTGTGGCGGTTAACCTTCGTTTCGACGCGGGAGAGAATCTGATCCCAGATACTGGCGTCCATGGCGGTATGACGAGAGCAACGATCCGGTTACAGATCGACGTAAAAACCCTGTAAATTCCGACTTTCGCTTCGGAAAACCGCGGTTTTCAGGCGCGATTTACACCACGACCCGCGACGTGTGCCCTAAACCGGCCTTCCCTGGAGCTTTCGCCCCCTGAAAAATAGCGAGAAACCGCATTTTCTGCGCCAGCCGGCCCTGAATCGCCCGCTTTTCCACAGTGTTTTCCACAGGTGTGGAAATCTTGGTTAGTAAACCGAAGCCGCCATCCGGTCCGCATTCCGCTCGTCTCCGGAAGCCCGCGACTGTAACACCGGAAATGCCAAACCCCAAACCCCAAATCCCAAATCCCAAAACGAGCGTTCATTGGGGTTTGGCATTTGGGATTTGGGATTTGATTGGACTAGTATTAAAAATTCGGCGGCGCGTCGCGCGCCCAACAGTTCACTGACGGCAGAATCAGCATGGCGAAAGGCAAGCGTACCTTCCAACCCAACACCCGGCGCCGCAAGAAGACGCACGGTTTCCGGGTCAGGATGTCGACAAAGAATGGTCGGATCGTTCTTAAACGACGCCGGGCGAAGGGTCGCAAGCGGCTGACTGTTGCCGACGAGGGATAAACGGATCCGCCGCAGGCCCGAGTTCGAACGCGTCTATAACGCGGGAGCCAAGGCGCACGGACGGTTCATGACCGTTTTCGTGCTGCCGAACGATGGCGCCGCGGCGCGGCTGGGTGTGGCGGCAACGCGCAAGATCGGCTCGTCAGTCGATCGCAATCGCGCCAAGCGCCTCGCCCGCGAGGTGTTCAGGCGCCACAAGATGGAAGCCGGCCTCGACATTGTCATCGTCCCGCGCCGGGAAATGCTCGATGCTCCCTTCACCAGCCTCCAAGCCGATTACCGCGCAACCCTCGAACGCAGCGGGCGTCAATCGCGACAGCCGTCCAGGCCTCGCCGCGAGCCTCGCCCTCGTACTGCTCCG
>DATMEE010000345.1:0-2782 GCA_035557035.1 Phycisphaerae bacterium | reverse complement strand
CTTGCCCTTGGCCGACGCCTAATATGGCGACTTGAGGCGCATAGATGATCGGGGTGAAGTGGCTGCCGCCGATGCTGCCCTGGTTCGAGATCGTGAAAGTGCCGCCCTGCAGATCTTCGATGGCAACCTTGCGTTGGCGGGTCTTCTCGGTGAGGGTGTGCAGCCCTTGCGAAATCTGCAAGAGAGTTTTCTTATCGACGTCGCGCAAGATTGGCACGATCAGACCGCCCTCGGTGTCTACGGCGACGCCGATATGGCAATAATCCTTGTAAAT
Organism: Phycisphaerae bacterium; assembly: GCA_035557035.1. GTDB lineage: Bacteria > Planctomycetota > Phycisphaerae > UBA1845 > UTPLA1 > JADJRI01. Next base: position 2,508 of record DATMEE010000345.1, on the reverse strand, counting down.
AATTTCCTGCGCCGTTTCGTCCATGCTGGCGTTGGCGCGCGGGTGTTTCTTCAAGGCGCGGCCGAGCACGAGGAGCAGAAACGACGTGAGGGTCAAATGCGCGCTTTTTTTCTCGTAGGCGGGCGCGTGTTTCTTGCGCAGCGCCAGTAGGGTCGTGATATCAGCGTCGTCGAACTGATTAATCTTCGGGATCGTCGTCCAGGACTCCATCATGCGCCGGCTGACCGTGCGCCGGAGCGGTGACATTTTTTCCCGGCGGATCGGCCCCCACTTGGCGAAATCGATAGCTTCGCTCGGGGCGGCCATGGAGGGCGCTTGCTGCGGCGCGGCGCTTCCTTGAGCCGCGAGCTGTTGAAGTCTTTGAATATAAGCGCGCACGTCCGCCAGAGTGATGCGGCCGCCGGCTTCGCTGCCGCGCACGCGGGTCAGATCGATATCGAGTTCGCGTGCGATCTTGCGAATCGACGGCGACGCCGGCGGTGGCACTCCACTCTTCGCTTCATAACGATAGTCGGTTGCAGCCGGGGTCACGGGCGCGTTGCTTGAGGCAGCTTGGCCATTCGGCGCCGTGGAAGGCATACCCGATGGTGGACCGTTTGGAGTGCTAGAGAGTGCCTTCGTCGCGGGTGCAGGCGATGCGGCGGCACCGGAAGCCGCGTCGATGCTGATCAGCGTGTAACCGACTGACACTTCCATGCCTTGTTTCACATGAATCTTGGTGACGACGCCGCCGGTCGGCGCGGGGATCGACCCCACCGCTTTTTGCGTTTCCAACTCCATGATCGGTTGGTCTTTTTTGATCTCTTGGCCTTCCGAGACCAGGATGCTGACGACCGTGCCGGACTCTACGCCTTCAGCGAGCTGTGGAAGTTTGACGTCCATGGAAAATGATGGGGTTGGTTGTTAGAGATAAAAGGGGAATGATTTCTCTGGATCGATGCCGAGTTTTTTGATCGCTTCGTCGACGGATTGCGCCGGCAGCAAACCTTTTTGGTAAAGCGCATAGAGTGTCGCCACGGTGGTCAGCTCGGCGTCAACCTCGAAGAAGCGGCGCAGGTTTGCCCTCGTGTCGCTGCGGCCAAAACCGTCCGTGCCCAAGGTCATCAAACCGCCGGGAACCCAAGGGGCGATCTGGTCCGGTACCATCTTCATGTAATCCGATACCGCGACAAAAGCCCCTTCCTCGTCCTGTAAAATGGATTCGAGGTAGGATTTTTTTTGCGGCGCGGTCGGGTGGAGCATGTTCCAGCGTTTGGTTCTGAGCGCGTCGCCGCGCAAAAGCTTGTAACTCGTGGCGCTCCAAACGTCGGCGGAGACGTCGAACTGCTCGGCTAATATCTCCTGGGCGCGCAGCGCTTCACGCAGCAGCGGGCCGCTGCCAAGAATATGCGCTTTGAATTTCTTTCCCTTGGTCGCCGGCTTCAGTTTATACAGGCCCTTGAGAATGCCTTCTTCGGCGCCCGCCGGCATTGCCGGCATGTTGTAGCTTTCGTTGTAGAGCGTCAGGTAATAAAAATATTCTTCACCTTCGCCATACAGGCGGCGCAGCCCGTCTTTGATGATGAGCGCGATCTCATAGCCGAAAGCGGCGTCGTAGGTGAACAAGGTGGGCACGGTGCTCGCGAGCAAGTGGCTGTGGCCGTCTTGATGCTGCAGCCCTTCGCCGTTGAGCGTGGTGCGGCCGGCGGTGGCTCCCAGAAGAAAGCCCTTGGTCTTGCTGTCGGCCGCGGCCCAGATCAGATCGCCGATGCGCTGAAAGCCGAACATCGAGTAGTAAAAGTAGAAGGGAACCATGTCGATTCCCACATTGGCGTAGGCCGTGCCGGCGGCGATAAACGACGACATGGAGCCGGCTTCAGTGATGCCTTCCTCGAGGATCTGTCCGTCCTTGGCTTCGTTGTAGTAAAGCAAAGTCTCGCGGTCCACCGGTTCATAAAGTTGACCCTTGGGCGAATAGATGCCGATCTGGCGAAACAGTGAATCCATGCCGAACGTTCGCGCCTCATCCGGAATGATCGGCACGATGCGCTTGCCGAGCTCGCCGTGGCGCAGGAGCTTGGTCAAGATACGCACCGCCGCCATGGTTGTCGACATGGCATGATCGCCGGAGCCTTTTAGAAATTCGGCATATTCACCGTCCTCGGGCAGGCCCAGCGGTTTGGCCCTGACCTTGCGCTCCGGGACGAAGCCGCGCAGTTCTTTTCTGCGTTCCAGCAAATACTGGGTCTCTGGGCTGTCCAGCGGTGGGCGGTAAAAGGGCGTCTCAACCACTTCTTCGTCGGGCAGTGGAATGTCGAAGCGGGTGCGGAACTCGCGCAGCTCGCGCTCGTTCAGCTTCTTTTGCTGATGGGTGATGTTTCGGCCTTCGCCGGCTTCGCCCAGGCCGTAGCCTTTGACCGTCTTGGCGAGAATGACCGTGGGCGTGCCCGTGTGTTCCACGGCGGTTTTGTAGGCGGCGTATACTTTCATCGGATCGTGGCCGCCGCGGAGCAATTTGCGGATCTGGTC
>DATMEE010000344.1:0-2614 GCA_035557035.1 Phycisphaerae bacterium | reverse complement strand
AGAATTTCCGCTACACGGTCGGCAGGCCGCTCGAGAACGACCAGGTGAAGCGCGCCATCGCGCAGGCGGAGAGCAGGCTGAATGGCGGGGGAAGGCTGGTCGTCCGCCCTTCCGGCACCGAGCCGGTGATCCGCGTCATGGGCGAAGGCGACGATGCCGTCCTCGTCGAATCGCTGGTGAACGACATCGTCGACGAGCTTGGCCGCGCCGCCTGATGCACGGCCGCCCATCGCGGCGGGGGCGCCACAAGTGTTGCGCAATACTTAACAAGTCCGGTCATAGTTGAAGGCTCGCGGAAAGCGAAGACCGAGGGCCAATCCCCCGCTATTGCCGCAGCTGACCCCCTGTCCCCTCGGCGTCGGTTAACTCCGGCTCTTCTTGCGGCTGCCGGTTAAACGCTTCTTAAGCATTCTTGTTTACCACGATCCTCTGTGACGGCGGTTGCCACCGCATCAGCGCGCACCGCATTGCGAGAGGTATGAGCATGTCTAAACTCACCACGATCGCGTTCGCCACCTGCGCGTTGGCCGTGATTTCAACGCCGGCCGCGGCGGCGGACGTTCCCCAGCGGCCGGTTCCCGTCCCGCACGCCGTGATGAAGGGCTGGTATCTGCGCGGCGATATCGGCATGACCAATCAGCAAGTCGACGACCTCGACAATCTGCTGTTCGCCACGGCTGTCGATTTCGAGCTCCATGACAAGAATTTCGAAGCCGGCATGAGCTTCGGCGGCGGCATTGGCTATCGCTTCAACAGCTGGCTGCGCGCCGACATAACCGGCGAATATCGCGGCGAGACCGAGTTCCACGGCTTCGATACCTATCTCGACGACGTCGGCGACCCCCGCTTCAACGATTACACCGCCAAAAAGTCCGAGTGGCTTGCCCTCGCCAACGTCTATCTCGACGTCGGCTCCTGGCATGGCATCTCGCCGTTCGTCGGCGCGGGCGTCGGCGCAGCCAATGTCGCCATCCGCAGCTTCCGCGATGCCGGCATCGCCTACAGCACGCCGAACGACCTCGCCACCGCCTTCCCCACGATGGGCTACGCCGACGATCACGACGAATGGAACTTCGCCTGGGCGCTTTATGCAGGCCTCGGCTTCGAGGTTACGCCGGCGGTAACGCTTGAACTCGCCTATCGCTACCTCGACATGGGCGACGGCGAATCCGGTGATATCATCGCCTTCGACGGCACCAACCTTTTCGACAATCCGATGGAATTCCAGGACATCACCTCGCACGACCTGAAGCTCGGCGTCCGCTACACCTTCTGGTAGCCGCCGGCATGCAAGGGCTGAGGGGGGCGCGGCTCGGAGCCGCGCCTTTCTCTTTTCTGACCTGGGATTTCGCAACACGCGTCCGCCAATGCTTGGGGGCGGCGACAGGCGTGAAGCCTCGCGTATAATCCTGGAATGCAGGACTACGATCGATTTCTTGCGGATATACCATTCCCCCGGCAAGAGCTTGACCGCCTGTCAAAGCGCGCCTGGATACTCGAATATGGCAAGCGACATGCCCGGGTAGCCGAGATCGGGGTGTTTAGGGGTCACTTCGCCGAGATCATCCTGGCAAAACTCGACCCGTCCGTTTTCTACATGGTGGATACGTGGACTCTCGAGGGGGAGTTCTTCGGCTATGGCGTAGCCGACGAGTATGCAAACCTCGGAAAGCTGACCACACAGCAGGCCAAAGACGATGCCCGTCGGAGAGTGAACGGGTTCCGGCGGCCGGACCGTTCGATTGAGTTGCTCGAGATGAAAGGCGTCGACTTCTTCACCATGCTTTCCGAGCGAGGTGAAAGGCTGGATGTGGTGTATCTCGACACCACTCATGAATACGCGGATACGCTTCGGGAATTGTCGGCCGCCGCGGACGTCTTGGCGGACGATGGCGTCATCATCGGCGATGATTGGCACACGAATCCGCAGAGCGCGCATTTTGGGGTGCTGTTGGCCGTGAATGATTTTGTCCGAGAGTCGGCGTTCGATGTCATTTCTGCCGGGTCCGGCAATCAATACTGTCTCCGCAGGCGCCAGTCATAAGCCATGAGCCCGCACTCTCCTGGCGTTCGCGGCAAGTTGCGCAGTGCCTGGGATGCCAGGATTATTCGACGCCGGGCTTGCGGACCGTTTGGCATTCCGATACCTCCGCCGATGGGACACCCTTCCCCAACGAAGGGCGCCTATCTGGAAGGGTAGCAGGGCATGACGATCGAGAAACCGGCGCGGAGGCCGGCCAATCCCCGCTTTTCGACCGGCCCCACCGCCAAGCGGCCCGGCTGGTCTCCCGAAATCCTCAAGAATGCGTTGGTCGGACGTGCGCACCGGTCCAAGTCGGCGAAGGCACGCCTGAAGCGTGCCATCGACGAAACGCGTCGCATCCTGCGCGTGCCGACCGATTATCGTATCGCCATCGTGCCTGCCTCCGACACCGGTGCGATGGAAATGGCGCTCTGGTCGCTGCTCGGCGCGCGCGGCGTCGATGTGCTCGCCTGGGAGAGCTTTGGGCACGGCTGGGTCGCCGACGTAATCAAGCAGCTCAGGATTGCCGACGCGCGAGCGATCGAAGCCCCGTACGGCGGATTGCCCGATCTTCGCGCTGTGGATTTCAAC
>DATMEE010000343.1:0-11679 GCA_035557035.1 Phycisphaerae bacterium | reverse complement strand
CCCTCGCACACCAGCAACGCCGTCGAACGTCCCCGCGACATCCGAGCGATCGACTGTCACCTCATGGCTTTATCTGATCCCCGTCACGCTTCTCGCCTTGTTTGCCTATGGAGCCTTCTGCTTCTTCGCCCCCGATCGGGTCAGTGTCACTCGCCCCTCCCCCGGCGCCGCCACGTCTCAAAGCGCCGACTCAACCTCACCGCTCGCATCCGACCCGGCCTACCAATCCCGCTCACCCGACGAAAATGAATATCTCGATCTTGCCGTCTCACTGGCGGATTGGAACGAACTAAAGCTGCCCACCGGCGAAATCGCCAAACGCATGCCGCTCTACCCGGCCATGCTCTCGATCATTTACGCCACGCAGGCCAGGGAGCACTGGTACAGTTCCGCCCTCATCCTCCAGTTTCTGCTCGCCTGCGTGAATGTCATTCTGATCGCCTTGATCGCCGCGCGCCTCGCCGGTCCGATCGCCGGCCTCACCGCCGGCCTCATCGCGGCGCTCTACGCCCCCTTCATTTATCTCCAGACGCTCTTCCTCACAGAAACGCTGCTCAACACGTTTCTTTTCCTCGCGGTGCTGATCTACGTGACAGCATCGGCCGCGGGGCCCCGGCAGCCGAAGACTTGGATCGCCCTGCTCTCGGTCTCCGCATTGCTCGGACTGGCCGCGCTGACGCGCGCGAACGCGATTCTCTTTCTCGTCCCCTTTGCACTTCATGCGCTGAGCCAATTCGCCGGCTCGCGCGACAAGTCACTGTCGCTCGCCGCGCTGCTCGTTCCGGCGTCTCTCGTGCTTGCACCGTGGATGGTGCGAAACCATCGTGAACTGGGCGCTTACTCGCTCTCTACCATCGGGGGTCTTAACTTCTATCTGGGTCACAATCTCGACTACGCCGAAAACCCCGGTCTCGACGCCGCCGACTATGACCGCTTCAACCGCCTTCGCCATGAACAAGGGTTGACGGAACTCGACGCGGACCGACGTCTCTACGCGCAAGGTTGGCGATTCATTCGTGAGAATCCCGCCGAGGCGCTGAGAAATTGCTTCACCAAAATCCGCACTTGGTTCACGCCGACGATTCCCTCATATGGGCCCCTGCTTCTTCTTTTGCTTGCATTCATCCGCGCCGGCTACATCTGGACCCGCCGCCTGCCACCTCCCGTTCAGCGTAGGGTGGGTCAGCCTTATCGACCCACCTTTTCCGCGCGCTGTTGGCGGAAAATGGAAACGATCGCCCTGATCGGCATGGCCATGACCTATTACCTGCATCTCGTTTCCGATTCGCCGCGAAAAATACCGTTGATATCGCCAAGCCTCGTGGTTCTCCTGGGCGTACCCGCGATCTTATTCCTCTGGACACGATTTCCTGCCCGAAGCCTGTTCCTGGGCCTCATCGCCGCCCAGCTCACCGTCGCTGTCGTATTCATCCCACTTTCGCGACTTCGCTGGACCATCGACGCCTTTTTCATCATCGCGATCGGAATCGCCCTGGCCCGCACGTGCGAGATGTTTCACAGGATGCAGCGAAACGAACCGCAGGGCACCCCGTAGGGTGGGTCAGCCTTATCGACCCACCTTTCGGCTTTCGGGTGAAATCGCTCTTCATAAGAAGGTGGGTCAAAAAGGCCGACCCACCCTAGCCCTGCCACTCCCAATAACCGACCCCGCGATCCCGATCTCAGATCAGCGACATCAAGTGCCTCGCGACGCCCATCCGATGAATCACCGACAGCGCGATTTTTGCACACAATGCGCGAATGCCCGAAAATATTGAACCGCTCTCTCTCTGGATCATATAATGAACTGCGATCGACCCTGATGCCGTAGATTCAGCGATCGCACCGGCCCTGAAATCGTGACGGGGCGGAGTAGGATGGTCGGCCCCGCGGCGGCGGCCCTGACACGCCCGCCGGCGAGTAGACGAAAGGGTCCGCGGATGGTGAAAACGGCGTCCGGAGATCGCGTTGCACGCTTCCCCGGCCGAATTCCTCGCCCGGCCCCGGTGAGGTTTCATTCCCCCGCTCGATCTAATATGAAACTAGGAGGCTCTTTCATGCCCTTTTCGTTGAATCGTCGTTTCCCCACGGTCATTTTGGCCGCCCTCTTTGCAGTCGTGCCGGTCATCTCCGTCCGAGCCGAGGAAACCCCCCGGTTTGCCTCCGCCGAGGCGAAAGAACTCTGGATCAAGGGTTCCGACCAGATTCTGGCCGGCGACTTCAAGGCCGGCGTCCGGACCATCGAGCAGGTCCAAGAGGCCGAGCCGGGCACTCAAGGCGTGCAGTCTGCGCTGAACTGGATGCGCGACCTCCAGAAGCTGGAAAAAGACCGCGCCGCTTATCGACAGGCCATGTACGACCACTACGTCGCCAAAGTGCATGAATACGTGAACGAAGCGCGCGAGGGCAAGCCAGCGCAATCCGACGAGGCAAAGGTTTCCACCCAAGAAAATAAGCGGAAGACCCTCACCGAAGGAGAAGAAAAGGTCCCTGTTGATGGCGGACACGTTTATATAAAGCCCCGGTTGTCTGAAAAAGAGAAGGCCGCCTCAAAGGATGACTCGGACGACTCCGAACAAGCCGACGAAGTGGATGAACTGGGCGACGAAGAAGCGCTCGACGACGACGCGGAAGAATTCCGATATCGCTGGAGCCGCGCCCTCTTCAAGGCCCACGACGCCATGCTCATCCTCGACGACGAGGAAAAATTCCGCTCCGAACCCTGGCTGCCCGAGATCGTCGAAAACACCCGGCAGGAAATTGAAATCTCCAAGAACAAGAATGAATGGCGCGACGCCCTCACCATCTACAGCGTCCTGCAGAGCATCTATCCCGACAACAAGGAATACAAGCAGGGCTTCGACTTCTGCAGCAAGCGGGCCCATCTTGAATTCGTCTACGGTGATGCGAAGAAAACCACCTGGCGCATCGACCTCGACGGCGTCACCGCCGACGCGCTGAAGGAAATTCTCGTCCGCATCGACGACGACTACGTCGAGGAGCCGCAACTCCGCAAGCTTTGCCGCGACGGCGTCGAGCACCTCCGCATCCTCGCCGAAACCGAATCCATCGCGAAGACGTTCCCGACGCTGGCCGAGCGCGATCTCGTCGCCCGCTTCGTCAACCGCCTCGACGGCCAGCTCAAGCGCCAAGTCGACGGCTCGCGCCGCTTCTCCTCCCGAACCTTGAAAGACGTTTTCGACAGCATCCTCGAAGCCAACGCCGAGACGATCCGCCTGCCCGAAGAAGTGGTGGTGGACGAATTCGTGGCCGGCATGCTGGAGCCGCTCGACGAGTTCACCTCCGTCATCTGGCCCACCGAAGTGGCCGAATTCAACAAGCAGACTCGCGGCGAGTTCGTCGGCGTCGGCATTCAGATCACGCAGGAGATCGGCAAGCCCGTCCGCGTCGAGTCGCCCCTCGAAGACTCCCCGGCCTACAACGCCGGCATCAAGCCCGGCGATTTCATTCTCGCCGTCGAGGGCAAGAACACCACCAAGATGACCATCACCGAGGCCGTCCGGAACATTACCGGCGAGCCGGGCACCACGGTCGTTCTCACGATCAAAGACGGCACCACCAAGGAAGTCCGCGACGTCGAGCTGCTCCGCGACCGCATCATCCTCCGCACCGTGCGCGGGAATCTACGCGACGACAACAAGCCGACCGGCTGGGACTTCACGGTCGATCCCGATCTGGGCATCGCCTACGTGCGCGTCAGTGGCTTCATGGACAAGACCGTCCGCGACCTGGAAAAGGCGCTCGCTCAATTGGACGACGAAAACTGCCGCGGCATCATTCTCGATCTGCGCTTCAACCCCGGCGGCCTGCTGAACGCCGCCCGCGACATGTGCGACCTCTTCCTGCCGGAAGACGCGCCCATCGTCCGCACCAAGGGCCGCGATCGTGGGCAGAACATGGTCCTCCGCGCCGCCGGCCGCCGAAATCGCCATCGCCACGTCCCGATGATCGTGCTGGTAAACGAGTACAGCGCGAGCGCCAGCGAAATTGTGGCCGGCGCCCTCGCTGGCCTGAAGGAAGCCTGCATCATCGGTGCCCGCACCTTCGGCAAGGGCAGCGTTCAGAATCTCATCCCGATTCTCGATGCCCAGGCCTATCTAAAACTGACCACCGCTCACTACTACGTGCCTGACGCCGACATCCCCGGCAACGACCCCTGGTATCTGCTGCACCGCAAGGAAGGCGCGAAGAGCTGGGGCGTCGAGCCGCACATCGTCGTGAACACGATTCCGCACGAGACGACCAAGATTCTGCGTCTGCGGCGCGAGCGCGATCTGCTCCGCGGCAAGGGCCAGGCCGGCAATATTCCGAAGGAGGTCCTGGAGCGCCGCAAGACCGGCAGCAAGGAAGAAAAGCTGCCCGACGACCCGAACCCCGACGTCGATCCGCAGTTCGTCACGGCCCTCAGCGTGATGCGCATGAAGCTCATGAGCGACCAGCCCTGGGCTCTGGCCCCCCGCGCCAAGCGCACCGCCCTCAGCGTCGCCACCATGCCCAAGGAGGCCAGCCCGACGCAGAAATAATCTCCGGCCAGTTTTTCGCTCCGAGGAGCGACGGGCTGTAGCCACGGGGTGAAGCGAAGCGCAACCCGTGGATGGGTCACGCCGGCATCGGCTCCGCTCCGAAAGAGCGGAGTGCTCAGCCCGTTACGTGTTCTGACTTTGGCGTTTCCCCCGCACGGCGTGTTACAATTCTCCGGTGAACGATGCCGCCCCCATTTCATTGCAGCAGGCTTACGCCGATCACAGCCGCCACTGGCGCGACTTCCTTTATTGTTACCCAGTAATCTCCCGCCGCAGCAAGGGCCTCTCCATCGGCATCAACCTGAACCCCGACAAAGCCTGCAATTTTGACTGCATTTATTGCCAGGTCGACCGCAAGGCCCCGCCGTCGGTTCGCAAAGTCGATCTCGATGTGCTCCGCGCCGAGCTCGCCCACCTACTCGACGCTGCGGCGTTGTTGGATGCGCCCACGCATGACGCCTCAAGGCGCCCCGCCCCGACGCTTCCAGCCCCGGAGGGGCGGCGGAATGTAGCCCCGGGCGTAAGCCCGGGGTTCACGACGGAAAATACAGTTAAGCCCCGGAGGGGCGACAGAGATTCCCACGCGCGCGTCAATCCCGCTTCCACGATGACCGCGCCGCCTCAACTCGCTCACGATCCGCCCATTGTGGCGTGGCTCTTTGCCGAAACCCCCTTCAACGCGATCCTCCCCGACCAGCGCGTCGTTCGCGACATCGCCTTCTCCGGCGACGGCGAACCGACCTCCTATCCGCGCTTTGACGACGCCGTCAGTCTGGTCGCCGACCTCAAGCGCGAGCGCCGTCTCGACGACACCAAGATCGTCCTCATCACCGACGCCTGCTATCTGACAAAGCCCCACGTCGCCGCCGGCCTCCGCTTCATGGACGAAAACAACGGCGAAATCTGGGCCAAGCTCGATGCCGGCACGCAGGGCTATTACGAACTGGTCAACCGCCCCAACTTCCCGTTGGCCCACGTCCTCTCGCAAATCCTCGAAACCGCGAAAATCCGCCCGATCGTCATCCAGTCCCTCTGGATGCGCGTCCACAGCCAGCCACCGCCCGACGAGGAAGTCCGCGAGTTCGCCAAGCGCCTCAACGAATTGCTCGCCGCCGGCGCGCAATTCAAGCTCATCCAGATCTACACCGTCGCCCGCCAGACGACCGAAACATACGCCACCCCACTGTCACGTACAGAACTCGACCGCGTCGCGAACATCGTGACGACAGCCATAACGGTGCCAATCGAAACCTATCACGGAATCGAATCATGACGTGTGCCACTGCTCTGTGAGCAGTGCGAGCGCCAGGGACATCTGATCTAAAGGACTGGCTTAGCCCGTTAGGATCAACGCCGGGCGCCATGCCGACGGCCTTTCACATCGACATGTCCTTGGGTACGGCAAAAATCCTACGCGGCTGGTTCGGCCTTACGGTAGCCGCTCCAGCGGATTCCCAGTTTTCTCATCCGCCCCCGCAGCGTATGCGGATTGATGCCCAGGACCTGCGCCGCCCCTTGGGTCCCGCCAACCCTTCCTTTACAGACTTTCAAGGCGCGCTCAATGTGCCGCCGCGTGATGTCGTCAAGCGTTGCAATTCGATCCTCTGAAACGATCTCATCGGTCCCCCGCGTAACCTCCACCGCCGCGCTCGTCCGCCCGCGCGGCTCCGTCCCCAGCGAAACCGCCACCTCCAGCCCCCGCCCGTTCCCCAAAATCACCGCCCGGTCCATCACCGACTGCAACTCCCGCGCGTTGCCCGGCCAGTGATACCCCTGCAGCAGCAGCACATCTTCCTCGCTGGGCGCCGGCACGTTCAGCCCAAACCGCCGCGCCGCCTTTTGCGCGAAGTGCGTCGCCAGCGCCGCGATGTCCTCGCGCCGCTCTCGCAGCGGTGGAATGCGAATCGGAAACACCGCCAGCCGATACCACAAATCCTCGCGAAACCGCCCGTCATCGACCATCGCGTGCAGGTCCTGGTTCGTGGCCGCGATGATCCGCACGTCCACCGCCGCCGGCCTCTCGCCGCCCACGCGCATCACCTGCCCGTCCTGCAACACGCGCAGCAGCCGGACCTGCACGCTAAGCGGCAGCTCGCCCACCTCGTCGAGAAACAGCGACCCGCCGTCGGCCTGCTCGAACCAGCCGCGGCGCATGTCCGTCGCGCCGGTGAAGCTGCCGCGCTCGTGGCCGAACAGCTCCGAATCCACCAGCTCCGGCGCGATCGCCCCGCAGTTCACCCGAATAAACGGCTTCTCGCCCCGCGCCGATCGCTCGTGGATGCGCCGCGCCAGCACCTCCTTGCCGCTGCCCGTCTCCCCCAGCAGAAGAACGGGCAGGTCCGCCCGTGCCACCTGCTCGACACGATCCATCGCCGGCTTCAGCCCGGTCTCGGCCCCGACGACCTCATCATTGAGGCTGCTGCGCCCGAGGCGCGTGAGCAGCGACTGCCGGTCGGCCTCGGCGCTACGCCGCAGCTCGGTCAATTCCTGAAACTGGGCGTGCAGATCGACCGCCGCCCCCATCGGCCCCAGCAGCGAATTCGCGATCGTGAGATGCCGTTCGCCCAGCGCCGCCCCGTCGCGCGCCAGGGCCACGAGCGCGACCCCGAATCCATTCGACGAATCGTGGAGCACGGCCAGCAGCGCCGCCGCGTCCGAACGGCCGACACCCAGGATGCCCGACACCCGTCGGTTCAAAGATCCGAACGTCTGTCGCACACAGACGCCCTTGCCGGCGGCGCGCGACAGCGCCGTCCATGCACGGCGCGAAAGCGGGCCAGAGCCGTCCGCTCCCTCGGTGTCAGCAATCAACTCCACTTTTTCGTCTCCGGGTACATAGCGCAGTATTGCCAAACGCGCGAACGAAACTCGACCGCTGATTGACTTCAACGACCGCATCAGCAGCGTCTGCAAGTCCGGCGCCCGCGTCGCCTGCGCCCAAAGCTCAGCCTGCAAGTCCAACTCCGAAACCTCTCAATCCAGTCATATCGCATATGCTATATTTTGTATCGCATATGATGCTACAACATATCAAATATACCAATAGTAAAGCAAGGGAGGATAATCGTGGCCCCAACTCCCTGTATTCCTGCCGTCCGTCCTCGGCACGGCCCTTGCTTAGCTCACCCATGGATTCCCAGGAGATCAAACCCTGAGCCTCATCGGAAGCTGTTCGTTCAAGGGGAAGAAGCAAACATGAAAACCACCAACCGCGTCGTCGCCTTCACGCTCATCGAACTGCTCGTCGTCATCGGCATCATCGCCATCCTCATCTCGATTCTGATGCCCGCGCTGTCCTCGGCCCGCCGCACCAGCCGCGCGGTCAAGTGTCTCACCAACCTCCGCGAAGTGGCCGCCATGACGCAGGCCTACCTCGACGGCAACGGCGAGATGTACCCGGTCCGCAACAACGCCGCGACCGGCGGCGGCAGCATCTTTAACGCCTTCCTACCGTCACGGACGATCATTCGGTTCGACCAGCGGCCGCTCGACGTTCTGGCCTGCCCGGAAGACGCCGAGCCCGTCCGCCTCTATCCGGCCGGCGACGGCACCGACGCATTTCCAGATTCGCTCGGCATCGGCGACATCTACGGCATGGCCCCCGACGCCCCGGTCCGCTACAGCTATGGCGTCAACAACATGACAGGAATCAACCCGGTCACCGACGCGGAGAAGCAGCTCTTCAATCCCAGCGCGAGTGGATACTCACGCCCCGCCGAAACGCTGATGTACGCCGACTCAGCCTTCTTCAACGCCCGCGGCCACAACACCACGCTCAACGATCAGCCGCGGCTCAAAGGCCGCGTCGCAAACGCCAATGCCCTGATTTTGATGAACACGCTCTCCAACATTCCCGACGAATACGGAACGCCGCGACCGGAGCTGCGCCGCCACAAATCCGGCAGCAACGTCGTCTTCATGGATCATCACGGAACGATCGTCAGCCAGAAGGACTGTTTCGAGAAGATCCTCTATTCCTGGACCGAACGCTGGGGCACCGACACGGGCGAAGGCTGGACGCCATAGATAACTGCGTTGGACCAGTCGATTTGAATCTAAAACGACAATTCTCTCTTCGCCCCAACCGGGGCGACGGGACATAGCCACGGGTGGAGCGAAGCGCAACCCGTGGATATGATTTGCAGAATTGCAGTCCGCCAAGGAGCGGCGGAATCGAAAGATCAGGATGTCGAAAGTTTGAAGGAGACATCAGTGCCAGATTCTTCACGACTTGCGCTTGGCGTGATTTCTTTCGGAGCTTTCACCCTCGCCACTGCCTGCACTCCCACCGGCCTCGCCGTGGGCCACCGCGCCCCCGACTTCCAACTCGCCGACATGCAAGGCCGACCCGTCTCCCTCAACGCCCAGCGCGGCAAGGTCGTCCTGCTCACCTTCTGGGCCTCGTGGTGACCGCCCTGCCGTGTGGAGTCTCCACACCTTAGCTTCCTTCACGAGAAATACGCCGGCCGCGGCCTGAGCATCCTTGCCGTCAACGTCAGCGAACCCCCGCGCGAAACCCGCAAGACCATTGAAAAGTTCATCGACACTTACGCCGTGCGCTACCCGGTCATTCCCGACGGCCGCGAGGTTTTCAAGACGACCTACGAAGGAAAGAGCATTCCCCATACCTACCTGCTCGATCAAAAAGGAAGAATCGTCTGGGTTCAGACCGACTGGAACGCCGAAGCCGCAACGGAACTCGAATCGCGGATCAAGAAACTGCTCTAAGTCCGCAGGCGGGTTGAGGCGCAATTCAAAACTCATTCCGAGGCCGAAGCGCTAGCGAGGCGAGGGACGAGTCCGCTGGCACCCTTCCCCTTCTGACTCGTTTCTTCCATTTGCCCCAAGCCTCCATTTTTCCGGTATGCTGAGCAAGCCTGACTTGTGCAATCCGTAAGGCCGCCCTCGAAACGGGCGCGGCGATTTCAGACGAATTCAGGCAATTTCAAGTTGGCGAAGAAAAAAGTGGGTTGAATTTCGCCGGCGAGGGAAAACCGAAGCGGGAAATCAAAAAAATCTCATGCAGAATTTTGAACTCGCCCAGCTTCGCCTTCCCGACGGCTACACCGCCCACGCCCGCTGGTGGCGGCCCCCAAATCCGCGCGGGGCGGTCCTCTACTTCCATGGCATTCAATCCCATGGCGGCTGGTATGAGCAATCCGCCGCGCGTCTCGCCGACGCCGGCTTCACCGTCCTCATGCCCGATCGCCGCGGAAGCGGCCTCAACCCTCCTCCTCGTGGCCACTTCGAGACCCTTCCGCAATGCCTGTCAGACACGCGACACGCGCTCGACACGCTTCTCGATCAGACCGGTGAAGCCGCGGCGCACGTCGTCGGTGTGAGCTGGGGCGGCAAGCAGGCCGTGTACCTCGCCCAGGCCCTCCCCGAAAAAGTGAAATCGATCAGCCTGGTCGCGCCGGGCCTTTTCCCGCGACTCGACTTGACCGGTTTTGAGAAAATCCGCGTTGGTTTGGCCATGGTGCATGATCGCGAAAAGCAGTTTGACATCCCGCTCAACGTGCCAAGCTATTTCACGGCCAATCCCGACCGGCTCCGTTACGTCGACGAGGATCAACTCAAGCTGCTCAAGGTCACGGCCCGTTTTCTCATCACTTCCCGCAATCTCGACAAGCTGATCCGCGATTTTCACCGATCCCCCTATCGCAATCCGATTCACCTGATGCTGGCCGGCCACGAGAAAATCATCGACAACGACCGCACCCGCGCCTGGCTCGCCGCGTTGCCTTCCCCCATTCGTCGTCTCAACGAATTTCCGGAGGGCCATCACACGCTCGAGTTCGATGCAAATCCGGAGCGGTTCTTCCACGCCCTGGTCGGCTGGATATCCGATCTCGAATCAGCGCCGGCCCGCGATTCCAAAATTTGCGAACCCCGCGCCGCTTCCCCTAATATCCAGCGCGTCTGATCGGCCCCCAACGGAGCTTCCATGAACCGTCGATTTCTCGTCACCGGCGCCCTCCCCTACTCGAACAACCGCCTGCACGTCGGCCACATCGCCGGCGCCTATCTGCCGGCCGACATTTTCGTGCGCTATCTCCGCTCCAACGGCGACGACGTGCGTTTCATCTGCGGCAGCGATGACAACGGCGTGGCCATCGAAATCTCGGCCATGAAGGAAGGCACGACGCCGGCCGAACTCTCGACGCGCTATCACCATTTGCAGGAAGTGGCCTTCAAAGGCCTCGGCATACACTTCGACATTTACGGCGGAACACACCAGCCCGATTACGTCGATCTGCACAACCGCATCAGCCAGGACTTCTTCACGCGCATTCACGACAACGGTCACTTCGTGAAGCGCACCACCGAGCAGCTCTACGACCCGCAGGCCAAACGCTTCCTGCCCGACCGCTACGTGAAAGGCACCTGCTATCACAAGAAGGAAGACGGGACGCCCTGCAATTCTCCCGAGGCCACCGGCGACCAGTGCGAGAATTGCGGCCATGCCATCGACCCGCTGCTGCTCATCAACCCGCGCAGCGTCATCACCGGCGCAACGCCGGAGCGAAAGACGACGACGCACTGGTATCTGCAGCTTGCCAAGTTTCAGGGCATGTTGGCCGACTGGTTCAGCCTGTCGTCGCTCGACTGGCGGCCGACGGTGACGAACTTCTCTCTGGGCGCGATCAAGAAAGGCCTGCCCGAGCGGGCGATGACCCGCGATCTGTCCTGGGGCGTTCCCGTTCCGCTGGACGATCCGGATGCGCAGGGGAAGGTGCTCTACGTCTGGTTCGACGCCCCCATCGGCTACGTCAGCTTCACCGCCGCGCTGTGCCAGAACAAAGGCACCGGATGGGAGGCCTACCAGGATTGGTGGCAGGACCCGGATTGCAAGATCGTTCATTTCATCGGCGAGGACAACATCGTTTTTCACGCTCTCATCTGGCCTGCCATGCTGCTCGGCACGCAGTACACCGCCGATGAGGTGGCCCATCGCGGCAGCGCTTACGCTGCGCCGAAAGAGAAGGGGCACTTTCAACTGCCCTACAACGTCGTTGCCAACGCCTTTCTCAACATCAAGTTTCCCGGCAAGGACGAGGAGAAGATCAGCAAGAGCCGGGGCACGGCCGTCTGGATCGACCAATATCTGAAGGACCTCGATCCCGATCCGCTG
>DATMEE010000342.1:0-10246 GCA_035557035.1 Phycisphaerae bacterium | reverse complement strand
CGCTGGCCACTGCATACCAGCCTGCTGGAGGGAATGAACAACAAAATCAAAGTGATCAAACGAATGGCGTACGGGTTTCGAGATGACGATTACTTCTTCTTGAAAATCCGTGCCGCCTTTCCCGGAAATCCGTGAAGAACCGCTTTTTTGCCACGGAGTTTGGACGGTGGTCGAAGGCCCCCACGAAGAGATGGATCGCCACGCCGGCGGCACTTCAAATCCGTGATCGCTATCCTCCGAATCGGGGCGGATTAAAGGCAGGTTGCGTGGTCGTAGGCTCCGTAGCCGTGGCTGAAGGTTGACTCGCGGAAGTGTCGGTCCGGACTTGAGCAGGCGCCGACGGAATCAAGAGTTGCCCCTTCACCCAGCGCTCCCGCTTGGTCTCTTTACCCGCCTCATCCCAGTGAACCCATTCGCCGTCCTTCATGCCGAAGGAATACTGGCCCTCGAATGCGAGTTGACCGTTGTCGTACCAGGCTCGCCACAAGCCGGTGTCTTTGCCATCGAGATAGTAGCCCTCGGCGATGACCAGTCCGGTTTTGCGCTTGAATACGAATTTGCCATGCTTGATCTTCTCGCCGCCCGGCCCCGGCTTGTATTCGTATTCGCGAATATGATCCCCGTATTCCTCGACCCATCGCTGGGCGTGCCCGGGCCCCTTGTTGTCTCCGCGGTTATCCGACGCTCGGTCGCAGGCCGGTCCCCAGAGGATCAATACGGAAAGCAACGATCCCCGTCCGGTTTGCCACAAAATCTTCCGTGCCAATCACATCCTCCTAAAAGGTCGCTCGCAGCGCCGGTCAATTCCAAAATCGCACGAATGTCTTATCGGGCTTGATATATAATATCACCGGCGGCGAAACGCATCGCCGTTAATGGGGGTATGGACATGCACCGCCTTCGATTTGCCGTTCCCTGTGTCGTGGGCCTCGGCCTTGGATTCGTCGCCATCGCCCGCGCCCAGATTGACAATCGCGTCCGTCCTTCCAACCAGGCCCGCGATGGCCGTCTCCTGGATGCGAACACACAAGTCGGCGCCGGTGGTTTCAATTACCGAACGCCGCAGATTTATAACTTCGACTACGGTGTCCGCGCCCGCGAGATCATCACCGGCAACGTCAGCGGCCTCGCCGGCTTTCATGCCGATTCCCCGATCATCGCCAACAACGCCTTTCGTGTCGACCTTCCCTCGGGCGGATTGGCGCCGTTTCGAGCGCGGACCGCGGGCCTTCCCGAGGTGACCAGCGGCTTGCTGCGGTATGGACCTTCGTCCTACTACGACCCCCAACAAATCATCGCCGATACGGGGGCCATTCGACGCGGGATGAACCTGCCCGGCTCATCCTATCTGGTGACGCCTTACCGCTCTCCGCTTATGCCATTTGAGCGCGAAGTGCAGTCAGAACTTCAACCTCCCGACCCTTTTGAAGCCCGGGCGCACGACCCGGCCCGGCTGGTCCCGACGATTCGACAGGTGCCGCTCGAAAGTCCCGCAACGGGGGATCGACTCCAGCCGGCAAACCCGCTGACCCTTCCATACGCACCACCATATTCGGACGCGGCAGCGTCCTCCATCTTCGGAGCACCGCTCGCTGGAACTCTGGACCGATCGCGCTCGACTGAACTCGGTGGGATGGATACTCAAGCCCGCGGCTTGTATGCCCCGCCCCTGTCCGGCCTGACAGCCGGGAGTGCCGACGCAACCCTCAGAGATGGCCGCGTTGCAACGGATACCCCCCTCGCCCCGGGCTCGCCTTTTGGCATTCAGCCATCTGAATTTGAAAAATCCACTGTCTCGGGAACCCGTCCCGTCGAAGCGGATCTCCCCGCTCCCGCGAAAACCGCGTTGCCCAGCGACGGGCCGTTAGAGCCGAAATTTCAGTCTACGCCCCTTGCGCCGGGAGATCGATTCGGAGAAATGGCGGCCGCTGTCAAAGAGGCACAGGACTCGGGAGCGGGCGTTCACGGACTTCTGAGTAGTGACCGCCCGGCGGCATCCTCCAAGCGTGAACTCGCCGCGACGCCGGCCGATACCGATCGCGAGGTTCAGAGTGTCGCCGCTATGGCCAAGTGGGGCCGAGCGATCGATGATCCGGTGAAATCATTCGTCGGGAAGTACCCCGGCCGTGTGAATGAGTACATGCGATCGGCCGAGGATGCACTGAAGAAGGGTCATTACTACGACGCGGCGGGATATTACGAAATAGCGATGACCGCCGATCCGGACAATCCGCTGTCCTATCTCGGTCGCGGCCATGCCCTCGCTGCGGCCGGAGATTATTTATCCGCGGTGTTGTCCATCGAGCGTGGACTCGCCCGGTTTCCCCAGATTGCCGCGTTTCGATTGGATCTGCCCGCCATCGTGGGGCGTGCGGATGCCTTCGATATCCGACGCGCCGATCTGGAGCGCCGGCTGTCGACCGCAGACGATTATCGAATGCGCTTCCTGCTTGGCTACCTCGAACTCTATTCGGGGCTGGATGAACGCGGCCTGCGCGATCTACAAACGGCCGCAAAATCCGCTCCGGCCGGGTCGATCATCGCCGCGTTTCCCGATTTGCTGACCGGACGGCAAACGCTCCCACCGCTTCCCGCCGGGCGCTAGGAAAAATTCTGAATTATTTTTGTGATAGGGACAAAAAAGAAAGCACCGAGTGCCTCAGGGGCTGACTCGGTGCTTTCCGGAGGGGAAAGAAGCCGAATGTAAGCTGCCCGTTCCCGGGCATTTGCGGCAGGCATCCTCTCTTACTGTGCCAACCTAATTTCCGATATTATCTTAGGCGCCACTTTAGGGATTTCCACTACTATCGCCTAAATTATTTAATCGCTACAGTCGATCCATCTCTTAGAATCAGCGCACATCCTCCTCTGAATATACGCCAAAAGACGGCTGCTGGGTCATTGATTTGACCTAATTTCTTACAAATCATGCGTGTACGGGCCGTTACCGGACGTTGCCTCCTCGCAACTGTGTGGTTGACACCCCACGCAAGCGATTTAGACTGCATCACTTACCGGACAGTGCCTCGTTGGGTCGTTGGCGCGACCGGCACCTGTGCGTTCAGGTTTTTCTTTAGGCAGATGCGAGCGGATCGCCCGAACGGCGGGTCCGTTCTCGCGCTCTCGCCAACCTGACCCCGTAGCTCAGCTGGATAGAGCGCGGCCCTGCGAAGGCCGAGGTCGGACGTTCGAATCGTCTCGGGGTCGATCATTCTTTTGAAGCCGGAGACGACGTCGTTCGATTGATTTCGTTTCGCCCTTCGCTTGCCCGAGATGTGGGCGGCTGCGACGGCGCACCGGGGACCGCATGGTTGATCCGTTTCTCGACGTCTCCGAATTTCTTCTTCGCGAATTTTCGTACGACCGAATCGCGATGCGCCTCACTCCAATCCGCTTCGGACGAAGCCAGTGCCTCGAATATGACAACCTCCCGCATCGTTGAGAGCGCGTCGATCATCAACGGCTCGAAAATGGCAAGCATCGGCGCCAGGGCCATGCGCCGCACCAGGCCGACTTTCTCCTGCTTCAGTCCGGCATCGATGGTTTTCCGCATGGCTTCGCGCAGCAAAGCCCGCGTGGGCAGAATCGCGACCCACGAAACCTGATCGATTACCAAGGGGCCGAGCTGCAGGTGTTCCCGCGCCTCGGCCGAGCTCAGCGCGAACGGCGTCATCTGAAGCAGTAAATCCCGCGAGATGCCGGCGTCGGCCAGCTTTTCCTCGCTCATGGCCTCGTCCCATGCTTTTTCCGCGTCCGCGTCCGCACGGCCGGATAATTCAACGGCCCGACGCTTCGAAGCGATGTAGATCGCCCTCCAATCCGCCTGGAAAATCGGATCGGCCCGGTCGTTGACAATGATCAGGCCGCGCCCGGCGCGGCCCTCGGTGTCGTGTACGAATTCCCGCGTCACCCGCGCGCAGGTTCTATCGATCTCGCCGGCCGCTGAATCGCTGCTTGCATAGAGGTATGCGTGCGGAGTCGTGGAGAGCCTGCGATGGCACCACTGTTGCGGCCAGCTTTCCGGGTTTTTCAAAATGGTTGAAGGCCCGCAACCAGGGCCCAAAAAAAGAATACCGGCCAGCGGCGTGCAGAATATGGATGGCTTTCGGAGCAACGCTCTCATCCTCTGCTTGAACGAGTGTGGGAAATCGGCCTCACGTCGGGATCGAAACCGCGTGCATCGTCAACTCCGCCAGTCCGACATACAATACCTCGCATGCGCAGCATCTTCGCGGAGTCCACCAATCTCTCGGCCGTTTCTCGCAAAATCGAGACCGGCGAACGGCTTTCGCTGGAAGATGGCTTGCGCTTGTATGCGTCGCGGAATATTCATGAGATCGGACGCCTCGCCAATCTGGTGCGCGAGCGGCTGCATGGCGACGCGGCCTATTACAACGTCAACCGTCACATCAACTATTCGAACTTCTGCGTCCTGCGTTGCAAGTTCTGCTCCTTTTACAGGCCATACGCAAAAGACCCAGGCGTCAATGCCGAATTCGCGGCACCAGATTCGATCGTGAGCCTGCCGCTGGCCGGCGTTCCGGCTGCGATTCCAGACGCATACGAAATGAACGTGGACGACGTCGTGCGCGCCGCGAAGGAAGCGGCCGATCGCGGGGCGACTGAGGTTCACATCGTCGGCGGCCTGCATCCGAAACTGCCGTTTTCCTATCACCTGGAGATGTGCCGAGCCATTCGCGATGCCTGCCCGGCGCTGCACATCAAGGCTTTCACCGCGATCGAGATCATTCACTTCACCCGCATCGCCCGTCCGCGGCTTTCGATTCGCGAAGTGCTCGAGCAACTGCGCGACGCGGGCCTGGGCAGCCTGCCCGGCGGCGGGGCCGAGATCTTCGACGATCGCGTCCACGACGACGCCTATCGCAACAAGGTGGGCGAGGCCGGCTGGTTCGACGTCCACCGAACGGCGCACGAACTGGGCATCTACTCGAATGCGACCATGCTCTACGGGCACGTCGAAACCATCGGGGAGCGGCTGCGGCACATGATCAAGCTGCGCGATCACCAGGACGCGTCGCTCCGGTCGCGCAAGGCGGCGTTCAACTGCTTCATCCCGCTCTCGTTCATTCCAGATGACAGCGAACTGGCACACCTGCCGGGCCCGACCGGCATGGACGATCTCAAGACGCTGGCCATCAGCCGGCTCATGCTGGACAATTTCGCCCACATCAAGGCGTTCTGGATTATGCAGAGCGCCAAGCTGTCGCAGGTGTCGCTCAACTGGGGAGTGGACGATCTGGACGGGACCGTCGTGCAGTACGACATTACCAAGCGCGAGGGCGGTCGGGGGAATCGCCACCAGGAGCTGACGCTGGAGCAGTTGCACCGGCTCATTCGCGAAGCCGGCCGCGTTCCGGTGGAGCGGGACACGCTTTACCGCCCCGTGAGCCGGGCACCTCAGAAAAAATCTGACGCCAATTCCCGCGTACCCGCCCTATAATGACCGGATACTTCGTAATCGCCTCCATACAATGCCGCAGCGGAGAATTGCGTCTTCTGCTCCTTCGCAACGCTTGCGGCGAACTTGCCTCCAACTGTCGAGAAAGTGAATAGATTTCGCCAGTTCCGATGCGCACGGATGTTGTCTCCGGTGCAAACGGGACGAATGTTTTTGGTTTCTTTGTAATGATCGTGCCAAAGGCACGGTCCAGGGAGAGTGGGTGATGAAATCAGTTTTTTCATTTCGTTCGTTTTCCGGCATCGTCATCAGTTTGATTTTCGCCGCGGTTCCGGCCTTCGGTCAAAATGCCGCGGAGCAAACGGCCGACGCCGTTCGGACTGACAACTCCGCAGAGATCGCCCATGCGACCTGCTGCGAGGGGATGGTTTGGGTCGAGCCGGGGCCGGTGGCGTCATACACCAATTATGCCGACGGTCAGACCTACGAGCTGGATTCGGAAATCGTCTTCCGTCCGATGTGCGGCGGCGTGCAGGGCGGATTGAGCTTGGAGGACCTTCAGGCGATCGCCGCAGGCGCGGCCGAGCGGTTTGCCGACGCCAGTGACGAAGACGGGGCGCCGCGCGGCGGCGGACTGGACATTGTTTTCAACAGTGATGCCAGCGTTCCGGCAGCCGCCCTGACGGCGCTGGAGCAGGTCGCCCAGTATGTTGAAGGCGTGTTCACTGACGATTTGACGGTTACGATCGACGTGGAATTTGCACCGATGGGCGGCGGTGTCATCGGAGCGACGGGCAGCGCTTATCCTTCGGGGCCGGCGTGGAACACGGTCCGCGACGGCCTCGTCAACGGAATGGACTCCGATGATTCCATCCAGGATTTTCTGCCCGCCGGTGCAACCATTCCGGTGCGATACATCGGCACCGGCAGTACGGTCACAAACGAAGACCGCGTTTTCTTCACGCGGGCGAATTACAAGGCGACGATCGGCTCGTCGCCCGGCGTCGATGCGTCGATGACGTTCAACAGCAATCACACCTGGGACTACAACCCCGCCAACGGGCTGGCGGCCACGGACTTCATGGGTGTGATCGCGCACGAGGTCGGCCATTGCCTGGGATTCGTGTCCGGAACGGATTTCCGCAGCAACGACATGGAGGCGATGGACATCTACCGCTTTGCCCGCACGGACGGCACGGGGACCGACTGGAACCCGGACACGACCGCCGAATTCCAGACGACGGCCCGCGTAGTGGATTTCAACACGCCCAATGACGACGCCAACACCGACTTGATCGCCGTTGAGTATCGCATGTCCGACGGGCAGCCGTGGCAGGCGAGCCATTTTCGCGAGCAGAATCCGGGGATTTACATCATGGACCCTTGCGTGTGCAGCGGTGGGGAGACCTTTTATCCGAATTTTTTCACGCAGGCGGATATCGACGTGTTCGATGCGATGGGATGGGATTTTTCGACGGTCCCACCATGCGGCGCGGCCGACGGCGACATGGATGACAGCGGCAGCATTGATGGGCGCGATGTGAACGCGTTCGTGGCGGCGACACTGGGAGCGCCGACGGCGGCAGAGCTCTGCCACGGCGATTTCTCAAGTGACGACATATTAAACCATCTGGACATCGCCGGGCTGGTGACGGTTCTGCTCAATCAGTAAGCTCCCTTTGTGTCGCTCGCCAGGCGCGTCACGCGACGAGTCGAACGACGGCTTCGGCATCGCCGTGGCAGCGTCACGCCGTCTTCGCGCTCTGACGCGTGATTGGAAGATCGGTTGTACCCGTGACAATCCGGCCGTTCATTGTGAACGTGCTCACTCGCTATCATGACAAAAAAACCACTGTCCGAGCGCCAGGTTGTAGCGTGGGCCAAGGCCCATTACGAGAAATTCGGGCGGTGGCCGATTGTGTCATCGGGCCCCGTCAGCGACGCGCCGGAGGAGACATGGGGCGCGATCAACGCCTGCATGAACAAGGGATTTCGCGGCTTTGCCAAGGGAGACTCTCTCGCAAAATTCCTCGGCCGCACGGTTGGAAAAGGGTGGAAGCGATCGCGACCGGACCTGACCATCGATCAAATCCTGGTTTGGGCGAGTCGGCATTTCGGCCGAACAGGACGCTGGCCCCATCGCTTCAGCGGACCTGTCGCGGAGGCGCCGAGGGAAAGATGGGACCGAATTGATTCAGCTCTTTGGACCGGCAATCGCGGCTTACCCAAGGGGTCTTCCCTGGCAAGGTTACTTGATGAAGCGGTCGGACGTTCGCGCAGGAGTCGGTTGACTCCGCTGTCGGTGCAACAAGTCATCAAATGGGCCAAACAACACAAAGAGCGTACGGGCGAATGGCCGATTACCTCGTCGGGAAAAGTCATCGGGGCCCCCGGTGAAACATGGGTCAAGATAAATTGGGCTCTTTACCACGCGCGCCGCGGCTTTTCAGGCAAGCAGTCGTTGGCACGGTTGCTTCATAAGCAGGTGGGCAAGCCTTTGCGACGGAGAGTCCAGCCGCTCCCCCGGACTGACATATTAAAATGGGCGAAGGACTTTCATCGCGAACATGGCCGATGCCCGGGGTGCAAGACGGGTCCAATCGAGGGCGAATCAGGATTATCATGGGGCGCCGTCAATTCACAATTGCTGAAATACGGAACGCTTGAGTCTGGCCAACCCATGTCCCTGACCAATTTCTTTCAAAAAGAGCTTGGCGAATCAGCGCGGATCAAACTTTCATACCACCTCACCCGGGCGATGATTCTGAAGTGGGCGGATGAGCATTACCGCCGCTATGGCCAGTGGCCGAAGGAGGCGCGGCGGCGGGATGATTACGTCCCGCTTAACTGGACGACCATAGGTAACGCATTAAAGGCCGGCCGCGTCGCGGGCGTGCCGGAGCGATCGACGCTGGCACGCTTTCTGATGCAGGCGCGTGACCCCACCCTTCGCGTTCATATCAATACGCCGCTATCGATCAACCAAATCTTGAAGTGGGCCGATGCTCACCACAAGCGAACGGGACGCTGGCCGATCAACACGACGGGGCGCATTCTCGAGGCGACGCCGGGCGAAACCTGGTACTCGGTGAGCGGCGCGCTGAAAAGAGGAGCCCGCGGACTGCCCGGCGGCGAGTACTTGGCGAGTCTATTGGCGCGCGAGCGCGGCGTTTTGGCACAGGGCTATAAACCGATTCTGACCCATGAAAAAATACTCGCCTGGGCCGTGGCGCATCATCGCCGCACGGGGAAATGGCCCACCTCAAAGAGCGGCCGCGTCAAGGAGAGTCCGGCAGAAACCTGGGATTCGATCCGCACGTCCATGCGTGACGGACATCGTGGTTTGCCGGCCGGTATTACCCTGGCCGCTTTGTTTAATTCGGTCCGCGGCGACGCCGGAGACCTCGACCGCAAGGGGAAGCTTTCTGTGGAATCCATAAAACTATGGGCGCGGGCGCAACATCGTCGCCACGGTAAATGGCCCGACAAATACTCGGGCGCCGTGCCGGACGCGCGGGGTGAAACCTGGTTTGGCATCGAGGAGGCCATTCGATTGGGAAAACGCGGTCTTCCTAAGGGACGGTCTTTGTCCGCCTTCTTGAGCGGTCTGCGATCACCCATGGCACTGCCTTCGGCGCGGCGGCGGTCAACCCGGGCGGTTCGCCGATCGAACGCGAATTGAGTTTTTGACAATCGCGTTAGGACGCGCGGGCGTCTTGAACTGTGTCTCGATCTTGCAGCAGGGTGTGGCGCTATTCCGCTCATCAACCGACGAGCGCTGCCACCGCTTCCGCGCAGCCCCAGGAGAGTGTCACGCCCGCGCGGCCATGGCCATAGTCATGGATAATGTGGCCATTGGGCCGGGCTTCAAGCTCCAGCCGGATGGTTTCAGGGTTTTCGTTGATCACCCGGCACGGGCGCAAGCCCGCGAGCGAGGCGATGCGCTCCTCGGCCAGTCGATCGATGTCGCGAACACCGGCGGCGCGGAGCAGGGTCCCGCAGCGCTCGATGATCGCATCGATGGCTTCGCGCGAGCAGGTCATCTCGAACTCGTTCTTTTCAAAGGTGCCGCCGAGCACAACGTAATCCTCGAACGGAAAAACATACGTCGTAATCGCGCCCCGGCTCTCTTCGACGAGGCATTCCTTCAGCTTCAGGGTGTTGGCGACTCGGAGGATCTGCCCGCGATAGGGCGTCACCGCTGCGTCGTTCGCCAGTTGCGCAGCCCCGACGCCGGAGCAGTTGACCACGATGTCGAATCCTCTTTCGAAAAGCTCGTCCAGCGCATCGAGACGGGCAGACTCGATGGTTCCGCCCAGCCGTTCGGTGAAATCCCGAACCAGCCACGGCATGTAGATGCGCATGTTCATCTTCGGCATGACGGCGCGGACGGCGTCCGCGTAGGGCTCGGGCGCGATCTTCACGCGCTCGAATTCATCGACGAGCGTCGCCCACCACGGGTCCACATCCAGCGGGGTGAAGAAGAACTCAGTGACGGGCGACAGGCTCACGCCGCACTCGGGGCGCTCGTTGATCAGATGCCGGTAACGGACGTAACTCGCCTGGGTCCAGTCGTAGGCTTCCGCGCGGCCATCGACCCGGAAGGGAGAAAATACGGCGCCCGCCCGGTCGGACGTGATGTCGGGTGATTGATGCTCCGCGACGACCGTCACGGAAAACCCGCTCTCGCGAAGCCGAATGGCGGTGGTCAGTCCGATGACGCCTGCCCACGACCGCGATGTTCGGTTTCCAAGTCTGCATTGGGTCGAACGACTCCCTGAAGGCCCTTGCAACCCGGATTGTAACGGCCCGACGAGAAACTCGCGC
>DATMEE010000341.1:0-9633 GCA_035557035.1 Phycisphaerae bacterium | reverse complement strand
TCGCGGAGGTTGCCCAGACGCCCAAAAGGACGCAGGGCAGCCATGTGACCATGATGCAGAGTGGGTGGCCGACGACGGAAAGTTTGAACGACTTGGCGGATTTTGCGGTGAGATAGTATTGGAAGAGGTGGGGGAATGTGGCGACGCTGAGGGGAATGAGCAGATAAGTGAGGAATTCGAGCTGGCCGATGCCGGGCTTGGCGGGGTGCCGTGGGGGCGGGCCGATTTTCTTCTGCTTCCATTCCTCAATCTTGGTTTCGTGAATTTTGACGGCGGCGTTGTAACGGGCGAGGTCCTTTTCCTCGACGGTGCGTTTGAGGAGGCTGGGCTTGTTCTCGCGGACCATGCGGGTGGCGTTGTCGAAGCCGCCGAGACGGTCGGCGATGACGAACATGGTGACGATGCCGAGTGTCATAAACAGGGCATTCTGAAACGTGTTGACCCACATGGTGCCGCGGACGCCGCCGGCGAAGACGTAGATCAGCACGACGCCGACGATGATGCCCTGGCTGAGCCATGCGGGCACGGCGCCGTGAAGGGCGAGATTCTCACTCGGGAAGGCGTTGGGAAATGCACCGCGGGTGGCGCCGGTGATGCATGCGCCCAGGCCCAGGACTCCGGTGATGAGATAGGGAATGAGCATCATCACGAAAATCGGGAACAGCACCAGCCCGATCCGCTCGGAGTCGAAGCGATCGCGAAAGAACTCAATCTGGGTGAGATAGCCGTGGCGCTTGCCGAGCGACCAGAGCTTCATTCCCACGAAAAAGAAGCAGAGGGCATGAACGATGGCGGAGGACGAGGCCATCAGGCCATACACGCCGATGCCGCGCTGCGAGGCTTCGCCGGAGCTGCCCACGACCGCGAAGGCCGTCATGGTGGTGCCGAAGAGCGACATCAGCAGCATGAACGGGCCGATGCCGCGCGACGCGAGGAAATAATCGACGGTCGTGCCGCGGAACACGCGGTTGCTGGCGAACCCCAGGCCGAGCAGCACGACGAGGTAGCCGATGATGATCCACATTGCGATCACAGCTCACCTCGCTGTTGGCGGCGGGCGGCCGCTTCGGCGTCGGAGACTTCCATTTCTTCGGTCCACCACGACTTGGTGGCGAGCCACCAGACGAATGCGGCGGCGATGGAGATGCCGGCATGGTAGGCCAGGCCGATGGGCATGAATCCGAAGATGAGCGGGTTGATGGAGTCCCACCACCAGAAATCCTGGTGCAGAATGAGCAGGGCGATGATAAGGAAGGGGACGAGTTTTTTGAGCGTCGTTCGATTCACGCGGTAACCAGTTTATTTGTTGCGCCGAGAGGATCACACCATTCCGGTTGGAAACCGGTGCCACGATTCACCGGTTGGAAACCGGTGCCACATCCAGTTGGATTTCCTGAGGCAGCTTAATATGGCGGGCCATTGTATCGAAGAGTTCGGCCAAGTCATCCTCGAATACGTCGCCGACGAGGACGCGGGTGATGTCGTTCTTCAGATGCGGATATTGCCGCACAAATCCGCCCATCCGAAACGTTGGATCGTAATAGGCATACACCAGCATCCGAATGCGCTGCATGCCTTGGGCGACTTTCGGCCCGAATTTACTCAGGCTCGCTTCAGAGACGTCGCCGGCGACAAGCGCTTCGTGAATCGCCTCGGCGGCCAGCTCTCCGCTCTTGAGCGCCAACATCACGCCGGATGAGTAAAGCGGGTCAAGGAAGCCGAAGGCATCGCCAACCAGTGCCCAGCCGTTGCCGGCCGCGCGGCGGGAGCGGTAGGAGAAGTCGGCGGTGGTGTAGATTTTGTCGACGCGCGTGGCGCGGGTGAGCCGCCGGGCGAGGCCGGGGGTGTTGGCGATTTCTTCGTTCAGAATCGCCTCAGGATCGTCGCTTCGACCATTGTAAAGATAGTCGGGGGGAGCGACGACGCCGACGCTGGTGATGCCGTCTTCGAGCGGAATGAACCAGAACCAACCTTGCGTTGCCGGGAGGGCGATGACGAGGGTCGCGCCGGCATTGCGGCCCTCGTCGCGCTGGGCGCCGGTCCAATAGCCGTAGATGACGGCGTTTTTTAGCTTCTCGTCGCCGTAGCGCAGCTTGAAGCGGCGCGAGAGCATCGCGGACTGGCCGGTGGCGTCGACGGTGACGCGGGCGTGGATGTCGCGGGTTTCGCCGCCGATAACGGTGCGAACGCCGATGGCGCGCGGTGAATCCGAATCCGGACGACCCGGCTTTCCGGTTTCAAAGAGCACTTCCTTCACGTTGGCCTGCTCGATCACTTCGACGCCATTCTCGCGGGCGTTGTCGAGAAGCATCTGATCGAACTTCGATCTCGTCACTTGCCAGGTGGATGACCATTCGCTGGGGTCGAGGTCGGGGAAAAAGAAGGGGGCCGAGTCCTTGCCGGAAGCGGACACGAATTGGACGCTTTCCTTCTTCACGAAGTCGGAGGCTTTGAGCTTCTCGATCATTCCCAGCTTTTTCAGTGTGAAGTAGGTGTAGGGAATCAGCGACTCGCCGATGTGGTGGCGGGGAAATTTGGCGCGTTCAAGAATCAGCACGCGATGGCCTTGCTTGGCGAGCAAGGTGGCGACTGTGGAGCCGGAGGGGCCGCCGCCGATGACGATGACTTCGGGGGTCAGTTTCATGTCAATCTTATGTTACGGCAGTTCCAATTTCGAGCGGTGACCGCTTCCTTACGGGCGCGGCTCTGTTTTGCCGCTGATGACTTCGAGGAGTTCGATGGCCGGTTCGCCGTTGCAGTGGATGATTCCCACGCGGCCGTACACTGGCCCTTCGAGCGGCCGGTCGAAGGCGGAGAGCAGCGCGGGCGGGCCGTCGAATCGAAAAAACCAGCGCGGTTCGATGCTGCGCAGCACGTCATGGCGAATCAGGATATCTCCCAGCGGCCGCTCCTGCTTCAGAATCTCCTCGCGGGCGGCCGGCGGAACAAGCTGCAACAAAATGCGGACCACGCCGACTTCAACGACGCGATTCGGCGCAATCGTCAGGAGAATCTTGCGTTGATAGATTTCGCCGTCAAGGCGCTGCTCGATCACTTCGAGCCGCACGGGCGCGCCGTGGAAGGCTTCAAGGCTGGTGGTCATGTGATTGTTGTGAACCAGGAGCGATTTGAAAGGCTCGGGCACTTCGGCGGGAGAGACGACCCGCGCTTCGGCGATGAGCTGCGGGCCGAAAAACTTGCCGCCGAGATAATCCAGGGCGGCGCCCGGTTCGGTGAAAGTAGCTAGATGATCTGGATCGTTTTTCTGCTGGTTCACGATTAACGCTTCATTCAATATCAAGAGCGGTGTGGCACAGGTTAATAGCCTGTGCCACACCGCTCAGCCGTTGGGCACTTGACTATGTATAACGGATGTCGCGGTGCTCGCTTTCGAAGAAGCGGGGCAGCAGGGGATCTACGACGAGGAGGCCGGCGCGCGTCAGTCTGATGTCGTCGCCCGCGATCGTCGCGTAGTTGTCATTGACCAGTGAGCGAAACGCGTCCGCGAATTCGTCGAGGATTTCGACTTGGAATTTCTTGCGGAAGTATCCGGCATCAAGCCGACCGGTCTTAAGCTGCAAGATTAGTTCACGAATGAGAAGCTGGTGCGCCGTGGCCGGCAGGGCGCGGTTGATGGGCAGCTCGCCCGATCGGCAGAGATCGATGTATTCCTCCCAGCCATCGACATTCTGGAAATGGACGCCGGCGAAGTGCGAGAAAGATGCCACGCCGGTCCCGATCATGTCGGCGCCGTGCCAGAGCGAGTCGCGATAGACGAAGGCGCTGCGCTGAGAGGGCTTCACCAGGGTGTAGGCGCTGGAGACGATGTAACCCTGGGCCTCGAACTGTTGAAACGCGTAGTCGACCCAGCGGCGCTTGGTGGGCCAGTCGGCAATGGGCACCGGCTCGCCGCTGGTCTTGCTGTCGCGCGATAGCACCGTGTTGTGCGGCATTTCCATCTGGTAAATGGTGAGGCTGTCGGGCTGCATGGCGAGCGCCTTGGCGACGGCCATCTCCCATTTTTCGTCCGTCTCGCCGACCATGCCGGCGATCAGGTCGATGTTGATCTGGGGAAAGCCGATCTCTCGGGCCCAGTCGTAGGCCTGAAATATCTCCGGGGAATGATGCGCGCGGCCGTTGTGCTCGAGAATTTCGTCGTCGAAGTGCTCGACGCCGAGGCTCAGGCGGGTGACGCCGATTTCCTTGATGGCTTCGAGCTTGTGCTTCTTGAGCGTGCCCGGCTCGCACTCAAACGTGACTTCGCGGGCGGCATCCCAGCGCCAGTGCTGGTTGATGCGCTCGATCAGGCGAAGGAGCTGCTTTTCGCTGAGGAAGGAGGGCGTGCCGCCACCGAAGTAGACGAACTCGAATTGGCGGCCCGCGAGGGCAGGCCGCTTTGAGTACGTCTCGATCTCGCGGGCGAGGGCGTCGCAGTAGACGTCCACGTCGCTCGCGTTCTTGTCGGTGTAAACGCGGAAGTAGCAGAATTTGCATCGCTTCCGGCAGAACGGAATGTGCAGATACAGGCCGAGCGGCACATTCGGGCGGGGAGGACCATCCAGCGCTTCGATCGCGGCCGGGACATGGTCCCGCGTCCAGACCGAAAAGGGCGGGTAGTTGGCGACGAAGTAGCTGCCGATGTCCGTCTCGGGCTTTTTTTCAGGGGCGGTGATTTGGGGCAGTTCGAGCATGGCGGCGTGGCGTTCTTGCGTTGAGGTTTCGCGGGACGCAGAAAGTCTATCCTAGTCAGAACGGATGGATCGTTCAAAGTGCACAGCTTCAAAGACGATTCAAAGACGATGAATAGAGTAGGGTGGGTCAGCCTTTATCGACCCACCTCGCGGGGAGAGATGGGCTTGCCGCAAGGTGGGTCAAAAGGCCGACCCACCCTACGTCTTGGTCGCAGGAAAGCCCGGTAATGAGACGCTAAGGCCGATATTTGATCACATGATGACATCCTCGAGGCGCGGCAATTCGTTGATCCGGGAATGTGAGGGTCATAGAATGAATGCAGTTGTTCAGGATGATCCGATCCTGCGGCCGCGTTCGCGGCGAGGGCAGCCCGTGGTGATGTTGGAGGGGCGTCCGGGTATCCTGATTGCGGGACCGTGCATTTTTCACGGCCGGGCCTCGCACATACGATAAAGTGAAGCAGAGACAAGGCAGGCGGTCAGTCCTCACACCTGACGCGAGCGATCGAAAGCGAGGGTAATCGTATGGATTCAGAAGGCGGCGTGCTTCGGCCCATGTTCGAGATTTTCTTCACGTTGTTTCCCACTGGGTACTTTCTGCAGATTCTCGACGTGATCGCCGATGCGTACGAGGCGTTCTGGGCACTGTTGGGCGTGGACCTGAATATCGTCGGGTTCTAATGACATTGCGACTTCCGACCGGGCGGGAATTTTCTCCGCGACGTCCGGGTGATCGGCCGCGTTTTTGAGGTATGAGGGTAATAACTATGTATCGTTTG
Source organism: Phycisphaerae bacterium (assembly GCA_035557035.1). Lineage (GTDB taxonomy): Bacteria > Planctomycetota > Phycisphaerae > UBA1845 > UTPLA1 > JADJRI01. Next base: position 4,163 of record DATMEE010000341.1, on the reverse strand, counting down.
AATCAATTCATGCTGAGCAACCGGGCCAAGATGTTGTCGATGTGCGCGGTGCTGATGCTGCCGTTGCTGACGGGCTGCATCGCGGAGCTGAGCGTCGTGACGTTTGGTACGGTTCTGCTGCTCGATTTCGTGCTGATTCCGGTCCGCTCGGCGCTGGGCGCCTTTGCGCTGGACTTCGTGAACAACAACTGATCGACGGCGGCGTCCTTGGATGGGCGGGCGGGTAGGTCGCGCGCGAACAAATATGGGAAGGGCGACTCGATGCAAGTCGAGCCGCCCTTTGTTTTTTATTCTGGTAATCAGGATAGAGTGAAGAGCATTTCGCGAATTTAGGGACCGTTCGTCAGGAGCGGTGACCGCTTCCTTACGGGCGCGGCTCTGTTTGTCGCCGCTTTGCGGCGAGGTGGATCAGGGCCTGACGTGCAGGACGAGGATGGTGGCCTCGCCGTCCCCTTTGCCGTTCGGGGCGCTGCCGACGACCACGTATTCGCCGCGTCTGACGGAAATCGTGGTTTCGAGCGCATAGGTCTGACTCTGGTTCGTGGCGACGTTGCGGACGATGGCGTTTGAGGTGACTTTGACCTTCACCGCTCCGTCGGCGGGGCTGGCGAGGACCTTGCCGGAGAGGTCAATATGGGCGTCCGGCGTGAAGCCCCCTTTGATGACGAAGTCGCTTTCCTGCATGGCGTTGGCGGTCAGGCGTCCCAGGAAGCCGATTTCGCCGAAACGGGCCAGTTCCTCCCCGACACCTTGTAGATCCTCTGGAATGGGAAGTAAATCGCCTCTTCCTGCATTCTTTTGCACCGCGCCAAAATAGGAAAACTCAAGCTTGACAATCGGCGTGGCCCGGTCGAGTTGCTCAATGGCCTGCACCGCGCTCTCGATCTCGACCGTAGACCCGCTTAGCACAATCGAGGCGGTGCCCTCGTCGGCGGCGAACCGAATTTCGCGATTGCCGAAGCTCATGTGCAGCTGACGGACGATATCCTCGGCGCGGCGGTTTTTCACGGGATGAACGACAACGTCCCGCTCACTAGTGGGCGCCCCGGCTGGCGTATCGAGTTGTTGGACCATCTCGACGACGCGGGCGCTCAGACCGGGCGGCCCCATGTAAATGAGGGAATTCGTGCGTTGATCGGCGAAGACGAACTGATGGAGAAGGGCCTGATTCAGAATTCCCGAGATATGAGTGACGGACGCATGTTTGAGGGGGATAATGCGCAATTCCGGCGGCACCGCGACATCCTCCGCTCCGGCCGGGCGAATGTCCGATTGTTGCGACGGGCTGTCGGCGGCTCGCCTGCCGCCGCGGCGTGAGCTAGAAGGCGGAGATGGGTCCTGGCAGGCGAGGAGCACGGGCGGGTCGTGCAATTGCACGCCGCCATTGGCGAGAACCGGATAGAGATGACAGAGCGTTGACATGAAAACAGTCATAATCATGGTGTTTCTCCTTTTTCTTTCAGTTCGGCCTCGATAGCGCTCGGGCCTGGAATTTCCGGCTCGTCGGGTTCCCCGTATAGCCACACGATGTGGATGGTGGGATCGCTGGATTTCATCTGGACCGCCAGATAGGAATCGCTGACGTCGATATTGAAACCTTCGCGTTCGTCTGCCGCCGGGGTACGGTCGATCGGACGACTGGACGTTTCGGGGGGATTCGAATCCACGACGACGATCGTGTGCCTCTCTGCTTGAAGGAAGATTTTGGTCGCGACGATCGCGCTGGCGGCCAGCAGTAGCATTGCGGCCACGCGCCAGATCGGAGTCACTTTTCGCGTAATTACCGGCGTTTTCGCGAACCCGCCGATACTGTCCGCCGCATGCCCGAGCGCGATCAAATCGACCGTGAGCCCGCGGTGCGCATCAAAGATTCTGCGGCAATGGTCGCACCGATCCAGATGGACTTCGATGCCGCGCCGCTCATCGGACGAGAGCGAATCATCGAGCCAGTCGTCGAGCCGGGACTGTATCTGATCGCAAGACAATGCTTGACCCTCTATCGCTTCTCAAATTGCCGTATTCTAAGAAGTTAATTATCCCAATCACTGTTCGCCGTCCGCCGAGACGGCGGACGCTACGTTGCCTCACTCACCGATCAATTCGATGAGCCGCTTCCTCGCCAGATGAACATGGCCGCGTGCGGCCGATTCTGAAATCTCCATGACTCCCGCGATGTCGTCATAAGACATCTGTTGTTCACTTCTCAAAACGATGGCGACACGCTGCTGCGCCGGCAACTTGTCAACCGCATTTCGTAGGCGCTCCAGCCGTTCGACGTGCTGGGCCAGGACTTCGGCACTTTCGCCGTGCATCGGCTCGATGTTTCCCAGCAGCGGCTCAGCTTGCCGGCGCCGCCGCGCGTTCAGGCACAGGTTCGACACCGTTCTGAACAACCACGGGCCGAACTTTGCATCGGCCGTGGTCACTTTCTTTTCCACGGCCAGTCGGAAGGCCTCTTGCGTCATTTCCTCAGCGTCGTCTCGGTTCCAAACAAGCCTCACTGCGTAGCGAACCAGCCTCCGGCGGAGGTCCTCCAGCCCCGCTTGCGGCGAAAGTCCCGGCGCCAGCACCGGACGGTCGCGCGAGTCCGACGACGGCTTGAGGTCGTAAGTCATCTCGCTGGACCACCGGGCCGAAGCGGCCTCATAGAAGGACTGTCGCAGAACGCGGAATCGTTTGATTGTACCGACGGATTTTTTTCGGTCGCAGCAGGGTTAAGCGTCCGAGTCGGACCTCGCAAACGGTGAGAATGGCTTGTTCAGCCCCATAAGGCGTCTTTTCGTCACCTGTAACGGAAGCGGGACTCCCTCCCTGTCGATGCTTTGCGGGAGATGGTCTGCGCGCGAATCTCTTTCGCGCGCCGGACGGGGGAAGCCATGGCCGACGAACCCATACCACTTTACGACGGCGAGCCGAGCGGCGCGATCATTCGGGTCGACGGTGCCAATCCCGGCATGTTTGAGGGCACCGGACGGCGCATGTCCGCGGGTACGCAGTCCCGGCGGCGGACCACGCGACGGGACTGCGAGCGAATTCACGTCTGCCTGACGCCGGATGAGCCGGAGGGGCGCATCGAGAGCGTGGAGTGCCCAGTCTTTGACATCTCCAAGGGCGGCGCTGCTCTGGAGTTCGATCGGCCGCTTGCGTCGGGCATTTCGTGTCAGATTGCTTATCTGACAGTGAGCCGGCGGCCGGTTCGCGTCAGCGGGAGCGTGCGGCATTGCCGGGCTCTGGGAGAGGGGCGATTCCGGATCGGCATTCGATTCGACCGGACGCTGACGGTTGAGGAATTGAAGCCGGCGAAGCGGCGCGAAGGGTGGGACATTGCGCCCGGGGTCCGCGCGAGAGCGTTGCGCGTGCGCGAAGAGCCGCAGTCGTAAAACCGTTTCTCCTGCTCTGGGTCGGAAGTGTTCATCTGCCAATCGCGGTCTATATTGGATGCCGAATCGCCCGGACTGAAGTCGGGCGCTTGGCGTTGCGCTTTGGACGACGTACATTTGCACATCGACGGGGCCCTTGCGGGCCGCGGCTAAACGGGGCGCTCGTCATTTCCCGCCGTGATGGGTTGCCGGAGGTTTGCGCTTGGTAAGCAAGGTTGTGGCCGCCGTCCGGCTGATGCGTCCCCCGCAGTGGGTGAAGAACGTGTTCGTGCTGGCGGCGCTGGTGTTCGGCGTTCGGCTGAACGAGCCGGGGGCGATCGACGCGGCGATGAAGGCGTTTGCCGCGTTTGGGATTTTTTGCCTGCTCTCCTCCTCGGTGTATGCGCTCAACGATCTGATGGACTATCGCGAGGATGCGCTGCACCCGACGAAGAAGTTCCGGCCGGTGGCAAGCGGAGCGCTGTCGCCGACCTATGCCGGGATTCAGTCGTTGGTCCTGGGGCTGGCGGGGATCGGTCTATCGCTGCTGCTTCCGCGGGGATTTGCGCTGACGGCGATGGGCTATCTCCTGCTGAATCTCTTCTATTCCTTGTTCGCTAAACATAAGGTTCTGGTCGATGTCATCCTGATTTCGATCGGGTTCGTGATTCGGGCGCTGGCGGGGGCACAGGCCATTCAGGTGCCGGTATCGGCCTGGCTGGTGGTCTGCACGTTCACGCTCTGTCTGTTTCTGGGATTTGGAAAGCGGCGGTGCGAATTGGCGGTGCTGGAGGCGGGCGGCAA
>DATMEE010000340.1:0-2813 GCA_035557035.1 Phycisphaerae bacterium | reverse complement strand
GAAAATGTCGCCAGCGCGACCCAGAAACCGCTTGAGCAGCTAACACCCGAGGAACGCAAGGGGAGCTTTCAAAGCAAGCCCTTGGCGGCGCGCGCCGCCATCGTCGCCGCCGGCCCGATTGCCAATTTTGTTGTCGCCATTGCGATCTTTACGGCGATCTTTGCTCTTTTCGGCGAGCGCATCACGCCCGCAAAGGTCGATGTCGTGAACCCCGGAAGCGCGGCCGAACGGGCCGGATTCCTGCCGGGGGACCTGGTGATCAGCATCGACGGCCAGAAGATCGAGAGCTTCGGCGAGATGCAGCGCATCGTCGCCACGAGCCCCGATCAGCCGCTCCGTTTCGTGATCGATCGCGGGGGCAAGAGCATCGACATCACCGCGACGCCGGAACGCAAGGAGATTACCGACCATTTCGGCAACACCGTACGCCAAGGTCTCCTGGGGATTCAGCGCAGCGCCGCTCCCGACGACTGGACGCTGAAACGCCACGATCCGTTGACCGCCTTCGGCATGGCCGTGAAGGAGTGTTACTTCATCGTCTCCCGATCGCTTGGCTATCTCTATGACGTGGTGACGGGGCGGGAGGCTGCCGACCAGCTTGGCGGCCCGATTCGAATCGCCCAAATCTCCGGACAAGTCGCAAGCGTAAGCTTTGCCGCGCTTCTCAATCTTGCAGCCATCCTCTCCGTCAGTATCGGGCTCCTGAATTTGTTCCCAATACCGATGCTCGATGGCGGTCATCTTCTCTTTTACAGCATCGAGGCGATCAGGGGCCGGCCCTTAAGCGAAACGACGCAGGAAATCGGCTTCCGCATTGGCCTTGCGCTTATTCTCATGCTGATGATCTTTGCAACCTGGAATGACTTGATTTACAACAAGTTTTTGTGAGAATAAGGGCGGACAGACGGGATACTCGGCGGGGGCCCCAGGGCCCCCGCCGGCACAATGAGGCGGGAACCAAAAATCGGCCACAAAAGGTGGCCAGTTTCGCCTTTAGAAGCCGTAGCGGCGGCGGGGAATCGGCTTTGAGGGGAAGACACCAGTAATGGTGCGGTGGACGTTGGCCAGAGGGCTGCTTGCGGCCCTCCTTGTGTTGAGCGCCGTCCCGCTCTCGCTGGGCCTCGGCGCCGGCTTTGGCGAGCTTTCCGCCCATGCCCAGGGCGTCGTCCAACAGATCCGCGTCGAAGGCAACAAGCGGGTGGAGCCGGAGACGATCCGCGCCTATCTCACCTTCTCGCCCGGCGATACCTACGATCCGGCCCAGATCGACGAATCATTGAAGGTGCTGTTCGCGACCGGTCTGTTCCAGGACGTTCGCATCCGGCGCGACGGGCCGACCATCGTCATTGTCATCGTCGAAAATCCGATCGTGGGTCGGGTCGCCTTCGAAGGGAATAGAGAGATCGAAGACGATACCCTGGCCTCGGAGGTGCAGCTCAAGTCGCGCGCGGTCTATACCCGTGCGCGCGTGCAAGCCGACGTCCAGCGTATCCTCAACCTTTATCGGCGCCAAGGTCTCTACGGCGCCCAGGTCGATCCGAAGATCATCAACCTCGATAGCAACCGTATCGACGTCGTGTTCGAGATTGCCGAGGGACCGACCACCAAGGTACGCGCCATCAATTTCATCGGCAATGCCGCGTTCAGCGACTCGCAACTGCGCTACATCATCTCGACGACGCAAACGAACATCCTGAGCTTTCTCAAAGGCACCAATATCTACGATCAGGACCGCCTCAGTCTCGACCGCGAGCTGCTTAGGCAGTTCTACATGAAGAACGGTTACGCCGATGTCCGCATCGTATCGGCCACCGCCGATCTCGATCCCGCCGGCCGCGGCTTCTTCATCACGTTTACCATCGAGGAAGGGGAGCGCTACCGCTTCGGCATCGTCGAGGTTGAGAGCGCTCTGCCTTCGCTCAAAACCGACGCTCTCGGCCCATACATCCTGGTGAAGAGCCGTAAGTGGTTCAACTCCGATAAAGTCGAGAAGACGGTCGAGGCGCTGACCCTCGGTGTGTCCCTCCAAGGCTACGCTTTCGGCCAGGTGAAGCCTCGCTTCGACCGCGACCTGTCGAACCGTACAATAAACATCGTCTTTGTCATCGACGAAGGACCCAGGGTCTATATCGAGCGCATCAACATTGTCGGCAATATCCGCACCGAGGATCGGGTGATCAGACGCCAATTCCGCCTCGCCGAGGGCGATGCCTTCAATCGTCTGTTGGTCGAGGTCGCACGCAAGAGGCTGCGTGCACTCGGCTTTTTCAAGACCGTCGAGGTCGAGGCCGAGACCGGCAGCTCGCCTGATCGCGTGGTCCTCATGGTCAAGGTCGTCGAGCAGCCGTCCGGTGAGTTGTCGTTCGGGGCCGGATACTCCACCAGCGAAGGCGTCATCGGCGATGTCGCCATTACCGAGCGCAACCTGATGGGCAAGGGACAGTATGTCAGGCTCGGCTTCTCCGGGAGCCTCGACCGCGCCCAGGTGGATTTCAGCTTTACCGAGCCCTATTTTCTAGATCGCAACCTCGCCGCCGGCTTCGACCTTTTCCACAAAGAGGTCAACTTGACCGAAGAGTCGTCGTTCAGCCAGCGTGACACCGGCGGCAATCTCAGGCTCGGCTTCCCGATTGCCGACAATACCCAGATGGGCTTGCGCTACCGCATTGCGCAGCAGGACCTCTTCGACGTGGCGAATAATGCGTCTTTGGCCGTCAAGGAGGCGGAAGGCGTTTCCATCGTTTCGGCCGTGGGCTACACCGTTGCTTACGACTCGCGAAACATCCCCTCATCTCCCACCAGCGGTTATTTCG
>DATMEE010000339.1:0-3092 GCA_035557035.1 Phycisphaerae bacterium | reverse complement strand
GCCGCCGTATCGTTCGCTCTCTCCAGAGGATTTAACCCGCGATCCGAATGAGTGTCTGGGAGTATCTCCTCTTCGCTCAGAAGTGCTACCCGTGTGAGCTTTGGTAGGATCTGCTTGAGCAGTTCGAACTGTTTGGTGGGTTGATTCGGATCGGCGCTAATGACCCCCGTAATATTGCTACCGGGCCGATCCAGACTTTCGACCAAGCCGATCGCCACAGGGTCGATAGCAGCCGAAAATACGATGGGAGTCTTCGTCGTTACCCTTCCCGCCGCTTGAGCACTTAGCGCGCCCACCGCAACAATGATATCGACGTTGAGGTCGACCAATTCAGCTGCAAGAGCTGGGAGTCGATCGATGCGTCCTTGAGCGAACTGTGACTCAACTACCAAGGTGCGCCCCTCGACATAGCCGAGTTCAGCAAAGCCGCGTCGGAGCGGGTCGAAGAACGGTCCCGACTCTCCATGAAACATTAATCCTATACGGGGGGAGCCGCCGATCAAACGCCTACCTCTCGTGAGAGTTACCATCGTACGTCCCCAAGGTTAGCAGTTGAATGTCAACTTGTGAGGCGCGGATCTGAAGACCGAGGCAGTATAGCTCAACAGAGCGGTATTTGATATGGCGCACAAGATGAGGCGGCCGCTGCGCGTCCTCCTCAAGGATGAGGGCCGGGCCTGCTAGCGCGCGGTCTTCTGCCGCGGGTGGACGTAATCCTTGAAAATCTCAAAACTCTTCCACGCCGGCTCGACTGGGTCGCAGCCCGGCTGCGGCACATAGACCGACGGCTCCACGAGCTGCATCTTCGGAATGTAGCGCGGGCAATTCGGAAAGATCACGCGCGCCTTGACCCGTACGATCATCTGCGCGCCGATCGTTTCGGCGAGCAGCGGATCGTCGCGCGAGACCGTAGCCGTACCGTTCACCCGCAACCGGCGCGGCTGCTCGTGCAGGTCAATGAACAGCAGGCCGACGTTGGGATTGACCAGCAAATTGCCGAGGCTCTTGAACGTGCCGTTGCCGTCATAGTCCGGGAACGCGATTTCGCTGTCAGCGGTCACGCGCACGAATTTCGGTGGTCCGCCCTTGAACGAGCAGTCCGGCCGGCCGTCGGCATCGGCGGTCGACATAAAGAAATAGATCGCGCTCTCAATAAACGCCTGGTCGTCCGGCGTGAACGCCGTTCGCGTCACCTTTTCCTCCACGCGATCGGCGATGCGACGGCTGTCGAACTGGTCCTGCAGGCGGCGATTGCCGTCGTGGTACATGATCGTCATGGAGGCCTCCGTGCGCGCCCCCCCCATTGTGGGCCCCAGAGCGCTCGTCCGCAATCCGCCGGGGCCTCAGTGGCGCCCGCGGGGCGCCCTTCGAGACGGCGACCAGGCCGCCTCATAACGAGGGCTCCTGACCCAGCACTTCGGCAGATTTTGGGGATGCCCGCAGGTTGCCCTTCGCAGATTGAACACCGGCCGGCAGCATGGATGCCCACCCTCAGAACGTCCCGCCGTCGAGTGTTTCGCCCGGACCGAAAGCGTCCGCAATTTGCGGAGTTCTTCGAGGCCGAGACCGGCCAAGGGCGCGGACGCGTTTGATCGGCACCGCAGCTGCCGCTTGTCCGCCGATCTAGCCGCGAACCGCGTCAGAATCGGTTTGACGACACAGCTCTGCTCAGGGCTCCGCCTTGGTAATAGGCTGTGCAAGTATCCAGAGACTGACTGCCGTATAGCCAATCATCAGCGCCAACATTGGGATTTGGCTCGGCAGAATGTTGCGCCGATCGGGGAGATAGCGCGCCGCCTGAAAATGGGCAATCCAGACTGCTATCACGTGCCCGGCGACGATCAGCGCAAGCGACGCGTACCACACGAAGCGCGCATCAATAACGCTGAAATCGACCAGATAAAGACGCGTCCCAAATAGGTTCCAACCAAGCGCAAAGGGATCCGAGGCGATCGGAATGATGAATTGTCCGGCGATCAGAAGGTAAGAGAGATAGTGTGACAAGTGATATGCGATGGCGATCGGCACCACGGTCAGGACGAACATCCGCGCCATGTCCGACGTGCCGACCGAAGTTGCGCCCGCTGAAACGGCCATAAGATGTGCCACCGCCAGATAGATCGCGGCGAAGATCAGTGGGAACATGACCAAAGCCACGGTCGTAAGCAGCGTATGCGGCTGCAGTCCCAGGGTATCGGCCGCCCGCTTTACCAACTGCGTGGCAAGGGCCTGATCACTGATCGCTGCCCACAGTGGCGTCTCGAGTAGACCGTCGAAGGTGACAGTGGCGAGCATGAGTAAGGCGAAAGCTGCTATCGATGGCGCTACCGGCGACCGTACGAGCAGGCCGGTCGCGGGCGGTCGTAGGACAATCCGGTTCTCCCGATCGTCCAGCCGGCCGATCACAGCAAAGCGCGCGAGAAGTTCGAACGCGACGGCGAACGCTTCGCCGTTCTTCAACCAGATGCGACGCCCGAATACCGTCATCGCGCTCCATGTGATCACGGAATAGAAGAGGACCGCCCATGCGAGCGCCACCGGTCGATCGCGATCAGGCCAGACGAGCTCCATCCAGGCAAAGACGAAGAACAACGCCACCGCCGGCCAGGCGCCCAGCAACGGCGGGTAACCGATCAAGGGTTGAAGCGGCCGGCCTGTGGCTTGGCTTGTGATCCATTCGCCCAACCGAAACAAATTGCTCCAGGGATTGATCAGGGCCCAAATATTGCCGAGGAGCGCGCTGACATAGGCGATTCCAACCCAACCAATGATCCAGACAGAGACCGGCAACGGATTCTTGAAAGGATTGGGGTTGCCGAAAAACCCCGCAGTTAACAGCAAGATGAAAAGCAACACCGAGAAGCTCCTCACCACAACGACCAGAGCGCGCTCGTACGGACAATGCGGAATCCTCAGAAATGGAATGCGGATCGGTGCGCGCCCGACCATCTTCGGCACCATGCGGGCAAATGCTATCGGGACGAGAAAGCTCAGGGCCACGACAAGGGCGGCACCGGATAGGTACAGCCCAAGCGGCAAGGGCAGGTCGTAGCGCTCTCCCAAGCCATGTCCCGCAGCCGGCTCAATACTCG
>DATMEE010000338.1:0-2769 GCA_035557035.1 Phycisphaerae bacterium | reverse complement strand
TCGGCCGACATCGATGAAAGCGTCTGCGGAATTCATATCCGCATGCTGGCCGTTCCAGGCTGGGTCTGTCCCAACTGCGGTGAGAAGCAAGTGACCCTGCCCGTTGCACGCTACATCTCGGAGTTTTTGAAGCGGCTCCTTACCGATCTTCCGAATCCGCCCGGTGGTTTCGGGCATCCGCTTACGCCGAAGGAAATCGTCTTCACCGCGGCGTAGCTGGTTCCAGCGTCAACGAGAACCCGCGCGCTTTGATCTTGACAAAAAGCTTCGATAGCCGCGAATTCCCCTTCGGCGACAATGCCCGATAGAGACTTTTCCGCTCGATGCCCGCCGCCTTGGCGATTCACGGGATGCCACGAGCCTGCGCAATCTGCCGCACAAAGAGAAGCTGGAAAAGCTAACCCAGGCCGCGGCGTAGCGGCCAAAAGTCTCTCACAAAAAGGCGTCCGAAAATTCCAGTTGAACTGCGAGCCAAGACAACATGGTACTTGGAGTTAACAATCACCCGCTGCATGAGCTGATCATGCTGCGCTACAAAATACTCAGTCAAGGCGGCTAGAATTTTCTCCAGCTTCTTCGGAAGCTTGAAGGATATGTGATCGGTCATGAGAAAAAACTATTCCTCAATAATTTGAGTGTTCCTAGAGGTTTGCTCGGCACTTACCCACCAAGAATCAGCGTCCCCGGCGCGACGCGCTCCACAATCGCCACAACGAGCGGCGGCAGAAAAATCCCCGGCAGCAGATTCGCCACCGGAATCTTCTTGATGTCCAGCAGCAACAGCGCCGTCGCCAGTAGAATCATCCCGCCGACGACGTTCATCAGCGAGAGCGACAGGTCGGGGACACCGCGGGCCAGCCAGGCGGCCGCCAGCGCCAGGCCGCCCTGAAAGAGCAGCACCGTCGCGATGCTGCCCAGCACGCCCGCGCCCAGCGAGGCCGCCAGCGCCAAAGATGAAAAAGCGTCAAGGCAGGCCTTGACATACAGCAGGCTCGGATCGCCGACCGTGCCGTTGTTCAGGCACCCGAGCAGCGTCAGCGGGCCGACGCAGAAGACGACGCTGGACGTGAGGAAGCCCTCGGCGAAGCGGGCGGCTGGATTGGGCGATGTGGCGATTGGTAGATTGGCCGATTGGAGGGCGCCAGCACCCTGCACGCCGGTGTATGGGCCCTCTGCGGGCGGTGAAGGCCGTGCTCCGCGCCGCGGCGGATCTTCGACTTGCGGGGCAGGTTCTGACGCGGGCGGCGCTGGCTTCGCAAATCGCTCATGCACAATTCTTCCGAGGCGCTCCAGCCGCTCCTGCAACCGCAGCGCCGTCCCGATGACCGCGCCGACCACCAGCGATGCGATCACCACCATGCCCAGCCGCGCCCCATAGGTCGGCACCCCCAGTCCCTGGTCGTCGACGCCGAAGCGCTGAACCGCCGAGCCCATCTCGATCACGCCCGCGTCGATGGCCAGCATCACCGTCATCAGCCCCAGGGCCTGCAAGATGATCCGCTGATACCGCTCGGGAATGCGCGATGAAAACAGCAGGCCAATGATGCTGCCGGCCGCGACGGTTGCGGTATTGATCAGGGTGCCGTTGAGAATATTCCAGAGGTTCATACGCGCGCCATCACGAGCCCGGCTCGATCTTCCACACGATCATGCCTGCGTCCTTTCGCATGAGCAACAGTCCGTCGGACCGATCCAATCGGCCGATCGGCGCTTCGGCCGGAGCGCGTGGATTTGTATAGATAACGGCGCTGTCGCCTTCGACCGGCGTCAGCGTATTCCCGCCGAGGTAGAAGACGTGCGACACGGGCTTGCCCGCACGAGTGCATTCTTCAAGCAAATAACGAAGCGCGTTCGGCGACGCGACCATTTGCTCGAAGAAGGCGCGGTTCGCGGTCAACATGTCCACCGCGACGATGCGGTTTGTCGTGTGAAATGCCAGCTTGCCCGGACAATCCGAAACGATCATGGTGGACTCATCGATGCCCTGTTCCCTCATGAAACCCAGCGCGGCCGGCACCCACTGCCGCGTCTCCCCGATCGAACGCGGTCGAACAACGAAACACATGACGAGTGCGGCGGTCAGAATGACCATTCCCGCAACGTTCGACGCTTCGCGACCTGAACGGCCTCTTGCGGCAAACAAACCGATGGCGGTGGCGACGAAAAAAATCGCCTGCACGTAATACCAGTAAGGATCGGTGTGGCCCCGAGTGAACAGCGCGATGTAGGCAACGTGGGCGAGCACGCCCGCCGCGAGCGGATAGAGAATCGAAGCAGGAACCGATGGTCTCGGCCGTAAGATTGCGGTGAGAATCAAGCCAAGCCCCAGCGGAATAATACCAGCGACGATCGAGTAGCCGGCAAACGTACTCGCGAAGCCGGCGGGCAAAAATCCCTTCAGGTAAACGGACGGAAACGTGGACTTCAGCCAGCCGGAGATCGGCGTGAAGCCATCAAAGTAGATCAGGTTGGCGATCAGGTATGGTGCCGCGATGGCCGCTGTCATGGCGACGGCGACGATGAGCAGTCTTGAAGGCCACGCGCGAGTCCCCCACCAGAGCAAAATGCACGCAACCAGGAAAATCGAATCAAGCCGCGCCAGAAAGCAAAGCCCCCCCGCCGCGCCCAGCAGGATCGCGTCGCGAATTGTAGGCGGCGCGGCTCGGGTGGCCCGCTGACACAACCACGCCAGCCCCAGCCAGCTCAAATGCGCCTCGGAGAATAGCACCCCAAGGAAACTTAGGAACGCGAGCGGAATGCATAGCAGCA
>DATMEE010000337.1:0-21030 GCA_035557035.1 Phycisphaerae bacterium | reverse complement strand
CAAAGTGACGTCCTCTCCGTTAAGATTCCGAGATTTTCGGGGCCTCAAAAGGCCGCGCGCAACCCTATGCTCCCGCGTCAATTACAGCGAGTTAGGATAATCTTCGGAATCGCCTTGACGAATCGTATATTTCGACTATATTAGATCGTGCGTCGGCGAATTGCGAAAGCAACACCGCCGGCCCCAAGCGAACAGTTGAAGTAAAAAACATTTCAAAAAGTCGCTTGACACGCAGCACAAACCTGCTAAATTGCGTAGCTCGCCATTGAGCACGGCAACGTCGCTCAAGGGTGAAATCGTCGGGTTAACCGCCTGCCGAATGCTCTTTGAAAAGTGAACAGAGATCGCCATGAGAATGTGAAGGCGATGATGGGGCCTGCTTGGTCCATCGTTGCCGATCCACAAGCCGATCGAAATCCGTCGGATTTATCCGTCGGTGATTGATCGCAAATGGGTGTGTCGTCGGCCGTAAAACGTCGGCGACGCTCAAACATTCTCGTAAGCAGACGAGCTTTTTGAGCCTTTCTGACATCAGTTGGCCTTTGGCCGGGTGATGTCATCATTCGCAGAAACGCCGGGTCGCGCAAGTGCCCCGGTTTTCAACGGATAAAAATTAAAGAGTTTGATCCTGGCTCAGAACGAACGCTGGAGGCGTGGCTAAGACATGCAAGTCGAACGGTACCTTATAGCAATATGGGGTATAGTGGCGGACGGGTGAGTAATAAATAGATAACGCACCCCGGTCACAGGGATACCGCCGGGAACTTCGGTTCCCTTTGCGAAAGTGGTGTTAATACCTGATGACGTTCACGAGAGGCATCTTTTGTGAATCAAAGGTGGGGACCTTCGGGCCTACCGGACTGGGAGCGGTCTATTCCCTATCAGCTAGTTGGTGAGGTAACGGCTCACCAAGGCTTTGACGGGTAGCCGGACTGAGAGGTTGTACGGCCACATCGGGACTGAGACACTGCCCGGACATCTACGGATGGCTGCAGTAACGAATATTCCGCAATGGGCGAAAGCCTGACGGAGCGACGCCTCGTGGGGGACGAATTCCTTCGGGATGTAAACCCCTTTTAGGTTTAGGAAAGCAAGCGCAGTAAATAATTGCGCAAGTTGATCCAGACCAGAAAAAGCCTCGGCTAACTCTGTGCCAGCAGCCGCGGTAATACAGAGGAGGCAAGCGTTGTTCGGAATCACTGGGCTTAAAGCGCGTGTAGGCGGTCCGGCAAGTACTTTGTGAAATACCTGGGCTCAACCTGGGAATTGCTTGGTATACTGCCGGACTTGAGGCGGATAGGGGTGCTTGGAACTCTAGGTGGAGCGGTGAAATGCGTAGATATCTAGGGGAACGCCAGAGGCGAAAGCGGAGCACTGGGTCTTGCCTGACGCTGAGACGCGAAAGCGTAGGGAGCAAACGGGATTAGATACCCCGGTAGTCTACGCCGTAAACGATGCGCACTAGACTTCTTGGTCTCTGACGGCCGGGGAGTCGAAAGAAAACCAATAAGTGCGCCGCCTGGGGAGTACGGCCGCAAGGCTAAAACTCAAAGGAATTGACGGGGGCTCACACAAGCGGTGGAGGATGTGGCTTAATTCGAAGCAACGCGAAGAACCTTACCCGGGTTTGACATGCTAGGATTAGCTACGTGAAAGCATAGTGACGCGGCTTGCCGTGGAACTAGCACAGGTGCTGCATGGCTGTCGTCAGCTCGTGTCGTGAGATGTTAGGTTAAGTCCTTGAACGAGCGAAACCCTTATCGTTAGTTGCCAGCGGGTCATGCCGGGCACTTTAGCGAGACTGCCGGTGTTAAACCGGAGGAAGGTGGGGACGACGTCAAGTCATCATGGCCTTTATGTCCGGGGTTGCACACGTCCTACAATGGGATGGCACAGAGCGATGCAAGACCGCGAGGTGGAGCAAATCGCACAAAACATCCCTCAGTTCGGATTGCAGGCTGCAACTCGCCTGCATGAAGCTGGAATCGCTAGTAATCGCGCATCAGCAACGGCGCGGTGAATATGTTCCTGAGCCTTGTACACACCGCCCGTCAAGTCATGGAAGCTGGTAGTACCCGAAGTCCGCTTAGCTAACCGCAAGGAGGCGGCGGCCGACGGTAAGACCGGTGACTGGGACTAAGTCGTAACAAGGTAGCCGTAGGGGAACCTGCGGCTGGATCACCTCCTTTCTAGGGGATACCTAGACGAGTCTCCGCTGGTGTGGCGCCGGCTAATAGCCGGTGACACGCGAATTGATCTTCGGATCAGTTCAACCAGACCCGACTCGATTCAGGTCAGCACACTCTCAGGTTGTCGATTTATCGATAATGGGGCCATTCAGAAATGAATGCCCTGGCGATCTCTGTTTCTTTGTATAAGAAAGCCCGCCCCGCGAGAAATCGCCCGGCGGGCTTCTCTATTTGGGTGGTCTGTTCAGAACCCCGTCCGCCAGGACGGCGGCCTTGCTCGCGCGCGAAAGGCCCTTGCACTTGCCGGCCCCAAAGCATCCGAACTTTCGCATTGATCCGCGCCGGCGATATAATTTATGGAATCACGCGGAGCCGCCAATATGTTCGAGATTCACAAAAAAATCGTCACCGATGAAAACGCCCGGCCGATCGCGGTACAGATCGACTACGCCGACTGGCTGGAAATCGAACGGCGTCTCGCAGCATCGAGTAACGGCGGCGATTCGCCTCCGAGTACTCCAGCCGGCGATAAGAGGCGGACCCTCGGCCGGATCGAGGGCGAGCCCCTCTCCGAAACAATCATTCACGATCGACGGTGAAATAAATGGCTCGAACCAAGCGCCCAACTCGGTTTCACTTGCCGGTCCTGGTCGAACAGGATGAGGACGGCGTTTTCATCGTCTCGATACCCACTTTACGAGGGTGCCGCAGCTACGGCCACACGATCCCGGAAGCGATGACCAATATCGCCGAGGCCGCCGCTCTCTGCCTTGAAGACGAGCGTCCCTCCACCGCCACCTCCTTCGTCGGAGTTCGTGATCTTGAGATCGTAGCGTGAGTCGGAATCCGACGATTACGGCCCGCCAACTCATCCGAGTTCTCCGCAAGCTTGGCTTCACGGAGACTCGTTCTCGAGGATCGCATCACCGCTTCGTTCACGCTGATGGCCGCAAGACAACCGTTCCAATCCATAAGGGCCGCGACATCCCCATTGGGCTCTTGCGACAGATTGTCACCATCGACTGTGAAATGGACTTAGATTCGTTTATGCGAATGCTCTAATTCTTGCCCGACTTTCGACCCGGCTTTTTCGGATCGGGCTTGGGCGCTCCTTTGGAAAACGGCGCCGCCTGTCTCTTGCCGCCCCGCGTGGCTTGGTCAAGGAGATCTTCGAGTTGTTTGATGCGAGCTTCGAGCCGAAGGATGTGGGCGTCTTGCTGCGCGATGCGGGCTTCCAGTCGATCGACGACCGTAAGAAGCTCCTCGCGCGTCAGCGATTCGTAGTCCGTGCGTGCCATCCTGGCCGCTCCCCGCGCCGCTCCGCAGCACTCTACTATCATAGAATCGGCCGACGGCTCCCGAAGACATGAGGTTAGGGCGGTAAAGAGTTACGGCATTTCCAGTCGCGCGCTTGAGAATTACCAGCACATTATCCGCGATTTCGTCAAGGGAAAGCATGGAATATACGCTCTGTATCGGCGCGGCGATCTCTACTATGTAGGATTGGCGTCCAACCTTCGATCGCGCCTGAATTCACATATCAGGGATCGACATCGGCGATTGTGGGATACATTCGCGATCTATCTCACCATCGACAACAAATACATGAAAGAGCTTGAATCACTGGTGCTGCGTGTCACTCAGCCGAAGGGCAACCGCGTTAAGGGAGGATTCGCCAAATCCGAAAACCTTCTCCGAAGATTTAGGAATGAGATTAAACGGCACCTTTGGAGCGAAATGGATATCGTGACGGGTCGAGAGCGAGCGCGAGTGAAGATCCGGAGGGGTGCGAAATCACGGGAATCGCTCGCGCGTCCCGAGCTTGCCGGTGTATTTGGACGGTCAATCGCGCTCCAGGGCACCTATAAACAACAAACATTCAGAGCCCGGGTTTTGAAGAACGGCATGATCCGTTTTGAAAAGTTGAGGTACAAATCCCTTCGTGAAGCTGCATCAATCGCGCGAGGGCGTCCTACCAACGGCTGGCACTTTTGGAAAACCAAGACCCGGAAAGGCAAGTGGGTATCACTTAGGTCTCTTGCCAGGTAGCGTTGGCTATGTCGATCCGAACATGCGCCCAAATGCCGTCAGCAGTTCTCCGATGCGTTTGTCGTCCGGCAGCCTGATTCGCAGTTCTCTTTCACCATCGCGATCGACATCGACTGACAGGGGACCGACACGCTGAGACTCCCCGCCCCGCTGCGAAGGCGGCGCGACGAGCGCGCGGCCCAACGCTCCAAGCCATTGCCCTGCCTGTTCGACGATCGCCCCGACGGTCTTTTGATCCATGCGTGATAACGCTGCTACCAGGTCGAAGCCGGGTTGCGCGGGCAATGCGATGCCGGCGCGATTGCCATGCGCGCCCGAGCCGGCTCCCAATCTTCCCTCGCCGAATTGGCTTACGCGTTTCGCGAGTTCATCGGTCGCGCCAAGATCGCTTTGCGTCCCTTGTCCCTCCGACTCCGCCATTTTCTCGACGCCGCCCGGAATCGGATCACCCGGTTCGCCCTGCGTCGCTGGAATGGCCGACGTGGCCGACTGCACGGTATTGATGAACCGCTTCATCGCCGAGCCGCCCATCATCACCGTGTCGTCGCCGCCGTCGAGAACGCCGGCGAACATCGACCGCTTGAACGAAAGCAGCGAGAGCATGCCGTGTTCGATCGTGCCTTCCGCGACGAAATTCACCACCCGCACCGCCCGCTGCTGGCCCAGTCGATGGACGCGCCCGATGCGCTGCTCCAGCACGGCCGGGTTCCACGGCAGGTCCATGTTGATTACGCAGGAAGCACGCTGAAGATTCAGGCCGGTCCCGCCGGCGTCGGTCGAGAGAAAGACACGGCAGTCCGGCTCCTCCTTCAGCGCGCGAATGAGTTCCGGGCGCTTCCTGGAAGCGATGCCGCCGTGCAACGAGACATGACCCCATTTTCGGTCGGCAAGCATGTCCGCGACCAGCTCGTTCATGCGCAGCCATTGACTGAAGATCACCACTTTCGCATCAGGCTCCTCGAAGATGTCATCGAGCAGGCATTCAAGCTCGTTCACTTTCCTGCCGTCTCTTGTCTGATGATCGACCAGGTAGGTGCTGTCGCAGGCCATGCGCATGGATTGCAGCGAGATACGCAGCCGGAGCTGATCCGACTCCGAGAGAAAGCCGTAGCGCTGCCATTTGTTCACCAGCATCGCGACGACGTCCTTGTTCTCGTCGTGATGCAGCCATTGCTCGTCCGTCATGGGCACGAAGAAATTCTTGTCGGTGCGACCCGGGAGCTGACTCAGCACCGCCTGCTTGGTGCGGCGGATCAGGATTGGCGCCAAGGTCGTCCGCACCTTGTGGAGATCGCGATAACCCGTCACTTTGTTCGTATTCCCCTCGGCGATCTCATGTGCCGCCTTGAACGCGAACAGCGGCCCGAGTCGAAACCGGTCCACGAACTCGGTGATGGAGTGCAGCTCCTCGAGCCGATTCTCCAGCGGCGTTCCGGTCAGGACGATGGCGAACGGCGATTCGATTCGCTTGACCGTCTTCGCCGCCCGCGTCTGCCAGTTCTTGATCCGCTGGGCCTCGTCGAGAATGACCAGATCAGGCCGCCACTGCTCGATTTGCTCCAGGTCCCGGTGTACCACGTCATAATTCACCATCTTGAAAAACGTGTCGTCGGCGTAGCGCCGCCGCCGCTCGGGCGCGAACCCTTCGATAACCCGGCAGCTCCGCTCAGCGAACTTCGCGATTTCCTGCTCCCATTGATACTTCAGCGACGACGGGCAGACGACCAGCACGCGCTCCACGCAGCAGTGCCGCGCCAGCATCTCCGCCGCCCCGATGGCCTGAATGGTCTTTCCCAGCCCCATCTCGTCGGCAATGATTGCCCGCCCCGCGCAGGCGGCGAACAGCGCACCTTCGCGCTGATACGGAAACAATTCAGTCTTGAGAAGCCCCTTCCAGGCCGATTCGGCGGACTTGGGATATCGAGCGCGCAGCAGTTTCCCGCGCGCGGCATCATCGCGGATCCGTGCGACGTACGCCCGCGCGTCTTCATAGATCCGAAGGTCCGGCGCCACTCGCGGCGCCTCCCGCAGGAAATCGTCGAAATCGGCCAGGCGATCGCGAATGATCGTCCCGTCTATGTGGAAGAACCCCTTTGCGTAACGCACAAATTGCTTCGAGGCCACTGTTCCTGGACTGAACACCAGCTCTCGCTGCTCGCCATAGCGGAGATAAACTTCCGGGTACGGCGGCAGATAGCCCTTCTCGAGCAGCGCTGCATGACGGCGACGAAGGCGATGCAATGCAAACTCGATGTGCTTGCACGTTCCCAGCGTGTTGACCGAATAGTCCGGGCAGGCGCAGAAATTCTCGCCGCTTTGCAGGCTGCGAATCACGACGCGATAGGTCATTCCGCTTTGACGGTTCGTGACCGCGTGCTCGCCCAATGACTCGCCGTCGTCGATCTTTTTCAGAACCAGCGGCTGTGCCTGCGCAGCCTGCTGTCGAAGCCCAATCTGCCAGTTGGCAAGCGGCATTTCGTTCGGTTTTCGAGTCGAAGAAAGAGGCTTGCGAGATCGCTTGCGAGCGGCCGATCCAGTGGCCATGGCGAAATCCTCCATGAGGCGAAGAACCTGAACGAAACACTCAATATAAGCATCAACGCGAAATGCGTAAAAGCAAAAAACTCCCCCTCTCAAAAGAGTCTCTGTGGCGTCCGCCAGATTGAGGCATTGGCTCGCATGAGGTATAATCAATCACGGAGATATCAAGGCTCATGACCACCATCACGCTCGACGACTCCGCCGCCCAAGCCTTGTCCGAGCAGGCCGCGGCCGCCGGCCTTTCCGTTCAGGATTATCTGCGGAAACACGTCGCGGGCGGCAATGGCCACGAATCTCACAGTCCGCTCCGAAGGAGCGGAGGAATGTTGCGATAATACTCGCGATACTCCGGCCTGATTCTTCCTGCGCCAGATCAAAGGGCTGATCATGCGGGCTTGTCATTTCGCCGCATTTCCGTACTCAGTCACGTTACGGAACCCTGAGCAAGCAAGAGAAATATTGCGGCGTGGAAAGGCTCCCGCGCTAACGAAGGCGACCTGGAGAACGCGAGCCGGTTGGCATTTGTGTGCCTCCGATGGCGGACGAGAGCAGAAATGACAACAGAAAACCGCCACATCCATTTCCCGGCCCTTCGGCTCGCTTCGCCATTTCAGCAGTCGTTCATCTTTCCTTCAGGTTCGTTCACCTTTTGTTCAGCTTTCCCTCGCCGCAAACGCGGTTTTTCAGGTTTGTTTGGGTTTCGCGCCCCAGACCTGAACAGCCGCGGCGCACCGGCCGTCGCTCACGCACGAATTGATCCCGTGGGCGTTCCGTGATAAATAGGGCCCTTACTTCCGGCCGGCGAGCATCGAAATCCCCGTTCGTGGGATTCCGCTCCGAGTTTCCGGCAAGAAAAAAGGAGAGGCAAATGGCGTTCATCCGAAATTGCAGATTCTACACCGTCGCGGCCGCCCTCGGCGTGCTTGTCGCAGCGGGCGCGGAGTGTCCCAACAACAACAATAACAACAACTCAAACACCAACCAGAACAACAATAACAACTCCAATTCCGATACGAACGTCTTGGGCCTCACCTCCGCCCTGGTCACCGTCGTTCACCCGATTGGCGACCCTCCGCAGATTCTGGCCTTCGGCGACCCGGGGGGCCTGACCGGCGAAGTCACGGCCGACGTGACGCTCGAGCGCCCCAACGATGTCCAGGGAATCGCCATCAACGTCGAGGGCCAGCTCCTCGTCCTGACCGATGACACCATCGAAGTCTTCGCGACGGCCGATTCCGTGAGCGGCGCCGAGCCGACGCGGGTCGTCACCTCCCCGATCCTCGATAATGCCGCCCAACTGACCTACGATCCGGCTCGCGACCTTCTTTATGTGCTCATCGGATTCGACGCAAACCATTCGGTGGCGGTCTTCAACGAAACAGGCAGTGAGACGTTTGATGGCGACGTCGCGCCGTTTCATTTGATTAATAGCGACGCGGTCCGTGCCGCCCCGGGCTTCACCCTCTTCGCCATTGCTCCCAATGATCATCTTTACATCAAGGTTGATGCCGACGGCGATCCCGACACCAGCGACAGTAAGATCATCGTCTATGAAAACGCCAGCACCCTCCAGAGCAATTCGTCGCTCGATCCGGATCGGACCATTACTTTTTCCGAGATCATCAACAGCTCGCTGGGCACGCTCAGTTCGATCCAGGTGGACGCGGACGACAATTTCTTCCTCATCGCCTCGGACTCATCCAACGGAAGTCTGCAGATCGGCGTCATCAACATTCCTGCCGCTGCATCCCTCGATGGCGACATCATCGACCCCGACTTCCTTTCGAATGGCGGCAATCTGCTCGGCGGCCTGGCTGTCGATGCGGATGGAAACGCCTATCTCGGCAAGATCTCCGGCATCTCTGTCTACAATGCCGTGCTCGGCCGCAACGAGGTGGCCGATTTCGATCGCAGCTTCGACACCGCTGATCAGATGGTCACCCCAGGCCCGATCCTGATTATCGAGTAGGCGTCGCCGACGGTTGCGAACAGGCTGATGCCCGTCCGGCTCGCCGGAGGGCATCAGGCCCTTCTCGGCGATAGAGGACAGCTTGCGAATTCAAATTGCCGGGATCGCAAGGTGCAGCATGTTTGACACTTCACGCGGGGGTTGTCAAGACACCCACTCACGGGGCCAAGACGGGGCGCTCATGTTGCAGCGAATTCGTGTCCCGCCGTCCGATTTTGGCGACAAGTTGGGGAACCGTTCGCGGGATTTCCCATCGGCCGGCGCCCTGCAATCGCGATCACGCCTCCTGTCAAGCCCATAAAAGAATTTTGACGTGTGATTCGATCGCGCCCCCTTTCATAGCCTTCGGCGCGGGTTGAAAATCCGCGCCGTTGCGATTAGGCTCTATGCATCGGAGGACGAGGCGTATGGAAGTGCCTGTGGACCTTTCACGCATCGTGATACAGGACACGAGCGACCAGCAAATCATCTTCCTTCGCGAGCATGGAGGCGAGCGAGAGTTCCCCATCGTCATCGGCGATTCAGAGGCTTGTGCAATCGATCGACGCTTGAAGGGTTACAAGAAGGCCCGGCCGATGACGCACGACCTTCTCGCCGACGTGATTGAAAAGCTGAACGGCGAACTGGAGAGAATCGTCATCAATGACTTGAAAAACCATACGTTTTACGCCACATTGATCATTCGCACGCAGCACGGATTGGTGGAGGTGGATTCGAGGCCGTCGGACGCGATCGCGCTCGGCGTGGCCGCGGGGACGCCTATTTTTGTCAACGAACACGTTCTTCGCGAAGTGTGCCGCCAACCGTAAGGGCCGAGGCACGCATCGCGTTTCAGATAGAATTCGGAAATCGCAATGAACCCATCGCGCGATTTTGACGGTTGTTCCGGCGCATTTACGTCTCAAATCGAAGCGGCGCTTCGGGAGAGGCCCGCCCTCGGCGGGCGGGTGGGCGTTTCCCGCGCCCCGGGCGTGGTCGATGTCATGGGTGGGATCGGCGAGGACGCCGGTTCGCTCGTGCTGACCGCGTCGACGGGCATGTCGCATCTGGCGGCCGCCTGGCCGACCGGGGAATCCAAGATTCAGGTGCGCATTTTGAGCGCCATCGCGGATGAAGACCGCGATTTCTCGGCGCCGGTGGCGCTGATCGAGGGTGCCGAAGCAGGGATTTGCAGGCAATGCGAGTCGGACGATGCCGCATGGGCGGCAGCACCGCTGCTGGCGATACGCCGCGTGATCGAAGATGGCGTGGCGCCGGCACTTCAGGAAGGTCTGTCCGTTCTGATTGAGCATGACTTTCCCGTGGGCTGCGATCTGGGCCGCCTGCCTTCGATCGCCGTCGCTGCGGCCGACGCCTACTGCCGCATGCACGGCATCGCGCCTGAGGCGTTGGTGCTGGCCCGCTCCGCCGCCGCCGTGGTGACCGAGTTGACCGGCCTCCAGCAGCTGCGCAAGACCATGACGGCCATCGTCGCCCCGGCGAACAACACCCTTTTGCAGTTGCAGTTTTATCCCGCGTTTCGCTGCGACCCGCTCGAACTGCCGGCCGGTGTCATCGTCAAGGCGGCCTGCACGCGGCTGAGCCGGCCCACCAGCGTGAAGCGGCTGATTGAAACCCGCCTCTGCTCCGAGATGGGTCATCGCGTCATTCAGGAGTTGCAGCGCCAGGACGGTCAGCGGGTCGACGTGCCGGCCGCGCGATTGTCGTCCATCACGCCGGCCGAGTTCGTCGAGCGATTCCGCGATCGAATGCCGTCGAAGATGACTCAGCAGCAGTTTGCCACGAAATTCGGGGCGCTGCGGGGCCTGCCCGAGAAGCCGGAGAACCCCAAGGAGCCGTACAAGGTTCGGTCGCGGACCGAGCACCACATTTACGAGAATCGGCGGGTTCACGACTTCGCGACGCACGTCGTGCGGGCTCGGCGCGGCGGCCCGGGCGATGCTTTGGTCGATGCGGGCGAGCTGATGTACGCGTCGCACTGGAGCCACAGTCAGCGATGCGGCATCGGCGGCGTCGAAACCGACCGCTTCGTGAACTTTGTCCGGGCGGCCGGACCGGATCAGGGACTCTACGGCGCGAAGGTGACGGCCGGCGGCGAGGGCGGGGAATTGATCGTACTGATGCGGGACGACGCGCAGGCCCATGCGGCCGTCGCGAATGCCGCGAAGCGAGCGAAGGAGCTTTCAAAAGAGGCCGTGCATCTGTTTGAAGGCGCGCTGCCCGGGGCGCAACATTTCGTCCCGCCGGAGTTCGGCGCTCTTCGCGAGTCGGCGGGCGTCGCCTGAGCGGTCTATGCCACACATGAAATCATCGCACGGCGCCCTCCGTCCGCCGAGACGGCGGACGCTACGGGAATAGAGGCGGCAGGATCGGCGGAAGAATCAGGAATCCGCCGTTGTCGTCGCCCGGGGGCTGCTGATAGGGCCGGAACCCGTCGAGCATTTCCTTGATTAACTCGGCCGTCTCGATCGTGATGAGGATGGCGACGGTGAGAAAGCCCTGACGAATTTCCTCGGGCGTGGGATCGGCGTCGGTGATCAGCAGCGTCAGTTGCTGGGCCTTGAGCGCGTCGACCTGGGAAAACGCATTCTGAACCGAGAGGGCGTCGCCTTCGGTCCAGTCGGTGCGCGCCATGATGTTCACCAGCGACGCCAGCTCGCAGGGCGTCATGGCGCTGATGGCCTGGGCGACGGCGAAGGTCTGGTCGGCCTCGGTCTCGGCGCCGCGCGTCCGCTCCTGCAATAAATTGCCGGCGGCCAAAGCGGCGAAGGGATCGTTCGGACAACAACCTGTAAATGCCGCCGTGGCGGCACATAGAATTCCGACGAACATTTGCGACGAATCCGGTTTCATGCTTCCGTCTCCTGCGAGGTGCATCCGCGAGGCGCGCTTTTTTTTCCGAGTCTCGCTTCGATGGATAATAGTCATGCCGACGCAGGGCACTCTCGATGGGCCGACTGAATCATCCGGAATTCTTGTGTTATCCGCCTTACAGGCTGTTCAGCCAGCAGCAAGGCTGAAGCGAAATGTCTCGGTTGGCTTGGCCACGCGAAGATAATCGTGCGTCGGCATGATGATTGAATCCGTGATGCTGCCGGCGTTAAAGGCGATTTTTTCGTTGCGCGCAATCGATTCGTCGACGAAAAGGTCGAACGGCAGAATCGGACGTCCGAATGGCGGAACGCTGCCGGGGACCAGGCCGGTCAATTCAAGGAGCTCCTCCGGGGTGGCGAAGCGGGCTTTCTTTGCCCCGAAGCGCTCGCGGATGGCGGCCGAGTCGAGCTTTCGGGCGGCGCTGAGGACGAAGAGCCGAAACTCGTCGCCGGTTTTCATGAGGAGCGCCTTTCCGCCGATCTCGACGGATTCGCCGCGGGCGCGGGCGGATTCCTCGCTGGTGCGGGTCGGCTCGTGACGGACCTCGCGGAACTCGACGGAGTTTTCGGCGAGTAAAACTCTGATTCTTTCAAGGGCGGGTGATGGTGTAGAGCTCGAGTGCGAACGAATCGGACGCGGATCGGTGGTGTCAGTCATATTTCCATTTTAGCGAATCAACCCTCAAAATGAATCCGATCGAATGGAGCGTCGGGACGCACTCGTTTCAGCGGATTCGCACGCCGGGTAGAATTCATCCACGGGCACGTAGAGGAGGCTCATTCATGGCGCGCATCGTTCGAGGCGGTCTGATCCAGGCGACGTTGTCCGAACCCGGCAACGCGCCGATCGAGAAGATCAAGAAGAGCATGATCGACAAGCACGTGGCGCTGCTGGAGCAGGCCGCGACGAAGGGCGCGCAGGTCGCGTGCCTGCAGGAGCTTTTCTATGGCCCCTACTTCTGCTGCGAGCAAGATCCGAAGTGGTATAGCATGGTGGAAAAGATCCCCGATGGGCCGACGACAAAGTTGATGTGCGATCTGGCGAAGCGGCTGAAGATGGTGCTAGTTGTGCCGATGTACGAGGAGGATTTGCCGGGGGTTTATTACAACTCGGCGGCGGTCATCAACGCCGACGGCACCTACCTCGGGAAATATCGAAAGATGCACATCCCGCACGTGGCACCGGGGTTTTGGGAGAAGTATTTTTTCCGGCCGGGCAACCTGGGATATCCGGTGTTTGACACGGCGGTCGGTAAGGTCGGCGTTTATATCTGTTATGACCGGCACTTTCCCGATGGAGCGCGGTGTCTCGGTTTGAACGGCGCGGAAATTGTGTTTAACCCGTCGGCTACGGTCGCGGGGTTGAGCGAATACCTGTGGAAGCTGGAGCAGCCGGCGCACGCGGTAGCGAACCAGTATTTTGTAGGAGCGATCAATAGGCCGGGCTATGAGGAGCCGTGGCGGATGGGCGAGTTCTACGGGCAAAGCTATTTCTGCGATCCGCGCGGACAGATCATCGCACAGGGCAAGCGTTCAGAAGATGACGTTGTCGTGGCGGATCTGAACCTGGACATGATCCGCGAGGTGCGAAATACATGGCAGTTCTTCCGGGATCGCCGGCCGGAGTCGTATGGGGAGATTGTGCGGTTATGACATGGACACGCGAACGGAAAAACAATGATCCTTGGTGGAGCAAATATCCATTACGAATTTTGGGCACTCCGTCAAAGTGTGGGCACGAACTAACACCACTTGTTCTGTGGTTCAACAACGGTCTTGTGAAGTGGGACTGCTCGAAATGCGTCAAGCCAATTTGATTTTATTGAGTTGGAGTTTTTTCACCTAAACATGCAGGAGAAGTGTGTCCTAGGTGCTCACGGAGAATGCATACAGGCTACGACCCCATCAAGAACGAGACCTATAGTCTACTCTGCGATTACTGTAAACGATACTTGCATTTTGGAGACATCCTTCCGGAAGGACCTTTGGTAACTCGCTGTGCGAAGCAAGGTTAATCTAATCATGCGAACAAGACGAAGAAATCCTGAAATCGTGCTGCGAGATGGCAAGCCGGCCGCAGTGATTCTCGATATTGATGAATATGAAGAGATGTTGGAGCAACTTGAGGACCTGGGCGATCTGAAGGCGCTGAAGAAGATGCGCTCGAAACCGCTCAAGTTTCGCGAGTTTTCCGATTTTCTGAACGAGAATCGAATCCGTGCATAAATTGCTGATCGAGCGCCGTGCGGAGCGCGAGCTTTCCGAGCTATCGCCGTCGATGCGCTTGCGAATTGCGCGGGCGATTGCCGGCCTCAGGGAAAATCCTCGTCCGGCTGGCTGCCGAAAGCTTGTAGGGTCGGAAAGCGATTGGCGTATTCGGGTCGGCGAATACCGTGTCGTTTATGAGATTGATGTACGCACGGTCGTGCGCGTCTTTCGCATTCGACACCGCAAGGATGCGTACAAGTAGGCGCGAGTCTAAATCAAATTCGGGGCCTTTTGGCGCCAGTACAAGGATCGGTCTTTTCGACTTTCCGAGGTTGAATGCGCAGGATAATCTACGCCGTTCATGCAACCAGAGACTGGATCATCGCCGGAATCGAGCGGGCCGCACGGCGGGGTCATCGTCGCGGACGGCATTCAAGAGCTGAATTACGCGCACGGCGCGCACGCGGATCTTCGGCGATCTTTTCATTACAGCGAAGACCTGGCCCCCACCACGCGGGCGCACCGCAAATGGGGCATGAAGGACATCGCGGCGCTGTGGATCAGCATGTCGGCCTGCGTGCCGACCTATATGCTGGCCTCATCCCTCATCGAGGGCGGCATGAACTGGTGGCAGGCCGTGCTCACGATTTTCCTGGCCAACGTGATCGTGTTGCTGCCGATGATCGCCAATGCCCATGCCGGCACGAAGTACGGGATTCCGTTTCCGGTCTATTGCCGGGCGTCGTTCGGGCTGCTTGGGGCGAACGTGCCGGCTTTGTTGCGCGCGTTGGTGGCGTGCGGATGGTTCGGGATTCAGACGTGGATCGGCGGCTGGGCGATCTACCACATTCTGGCGATCTATTTTCCGGGCTGGAAAGACTTGCCGAACATTCCGGTGCTCGACATCAATGCCATGCAACTGGCATGTTTTCTGTTCTTCTGGGCGATCAACATCTTCGTGATTTATCGCGGAATCGAGTCGATCCGGATTCTGCTGAACATCAAGGCGCCGCTGCTGATCATTTTGGGGTTGCTGCTGCTGGCATGGGCCTACCAGCAGGCCAATGGCTTCGGCCCCATGCTCAATCAGCCTTCGCAGTTCGACGACGGTCAAACCAGGGCTGGTCAATTCTGGAGGTTTTTCTTTCCGGCGCTGACGGCCAACGTCGGCTTCTGGGCCACGCTGTCGCTGAATATCCCCGACTTCTCCCGATACGCCTATTCGCAGCGCGACCAGATCGTCGGCCAGGCCCTGGGGCTGCCGACGACGATGGCGCTGTATTCGTTTATCGGTGTCGCGGTCACGTCGGCCACGGTGGTAATCTATGGCGAGGCGATCTGGGACCCGGTGATTCTGGTTTCAAAATTCACCAACAAAATTGTGCTGGCGGTCGCGCTGTTTTCGCTGTGCCTCGCGACGCTGGCGACGAACATCGCGGCCAACGTGGTGAGTCCGGCGAACGATTTCGCGCATCTCGCTCCTCGAAAAATCAGCTTCCGCACCGGCGGATTGATCACCGGGCTGATCGGCATCGCGATGATGCCGTGGAAGCTGGTGGCAGACCCAACGGGCTATATCTTCACGTGGCTGATCGCCTACTCCGCGCTGCTCGGGGCGGTGGGCGGTATCCTGATCGCCGATTATTTCATAATTCGACGCAAGCAACTCGACCTGGCGGGGCTGTATCGCGAGAACGGCCCATATTGGTACAGCGGCGGGTTCAACATTCGCGCGCTGGTCGCCCTGGCGGCTGGGATTGCGCCCTGCATCCCCGGATTTCTTGGGACGGTGACAACAAGCGTTCAGGTTCGGCCATTCTGGATTGAACTCTATCACTACGCATGGTTCCTCAGCTTTGCGCTTGCGTTTGTCGTGTATGTCGTTTTGATGTCGGCCTTGCGCCACAAACCGGCGGCGCGTGCGTTCGGAACGCAATCTATGGGGAATGCGGGTAGGTGATTGCCGCCAGAAGCATTTGACCGTAGTCCTGCCACAGCTTTTGCCCGCTCTGGCCCTTCGCTTCCTTTGGCAGTTCCAGCGTAATGATCGGAGTCCCGAGCGTCTCGCCGGCGTACGAGCCCAGCGATCCCGGCCGGCTGCCGATGCGATTCACGGGCAACTCGCAGAAGCGGGCCATCGCGCCGGCCAGCGGCTCGCCGGGGCCGTCGTAATCGATGCAGGCGGAGCCATAGTTCAGCGGCTGATGGATGCTGATGATGCGCGCGGGCCGTTCGCGGTCGATGAGAGCGTGCAAAGCGACGCTTTCGGGTTCGGAGAGGGGCCGCTCGCCGTGATTGCCTTTGTCGTCGAAATTGCCGGCGGGGAAGTTGCGGTTGAGGTCTACGCCCCGCACGTTTAGCCGCGACTGAGCCGCGTAGCCATCGGGGTTGGCCACGGCCATGAGGACGACGCGCTTCCCCTTGATCAGGTCGCCGCGGGTTTCGAGGCGGCGCTCCAGTTCATGGAGTAGCGGCGTCCCCGCGTCCTCGTCGCCGTGAATGGTCGCGAGTATGAGGACAACGTCCTTGCCCCGGCCGAAGGTGACGTATTCGATGGGGCGGCCCTGAACGGAACGGCCGGCGGTGCGGCGAACAGGAGTAACGTCGGCGCGGTCGCTGATTCCGCGCTGGTGATCGATGCAGGAGGTGGAAACCACGCTTAAAAGGCCGAGCACGGTGATGGCCCCGATCAGCGGCCGCAGCCAGAAATCGTGAGCAGGATCAAAGGACTGTTGGCTTTGGCTGGCCATTCTCGCTCTTGTCCACCACCACGGTCGTCGGCGCGTTTCGGCGTTCCTCGATATGGACATCATCTCTACGCTGGCTACGTCGTCAAGATCGGGACACGACCTCTCACCTGTCGGTTATCCGCGTTGGACCATTGCCCTTACAATGATGGTGAATGCAACACCGCCGCAAAACGCGCCAGGTCAAGGTCGGTCCCGTCCTCATCGGGGGCGATGCGCCGGTCTCGATTCAGTCGATGACCAGCACTTATACCTATGAGATCGACAAGACGGTCGCCCAGATTCATGCGCTGGCCCGGGCCGGGGCGGACATCGTGCGGGTGGCCGTGCCCGAGGCGCGCGACACCGAGGCGCTGAAGCACATTCTGCCGCAGTCGCCGGTGCCCATCGTGGCGGACGTGCACTTTCACTTTCAGCGGGCGATGGAGTCGATCGAGGCCGGGGTTCACAAGATTCGGCTGAACCCGGGCAACATTCAGGACCGCTCTCAGGTGGATCGCGTGATCCGGGCCTGCCGCGAGCGCGGCATTCCCATTCGCGTGGGCGTGAACGAGGGCGGCATCGTTGAGCGCAAGGACAAGTCCAAACGCGCGGAGGAGAAGGCCAAGCTCGAGGAGAATTACGAGGATCAGCTCGTCGGGATCATGATGGACAAGCTGGACGAGTATCTGCAGATCTTTGAGGAGAATGATTTTCACGACGTGGTGATCAGCGCCAAGAGCATCGATCCGCGCATCGTCATCAAGGCCTACGCCGCGATCAGCGAGCGATATGATTACCCGCTGCACCTGGGCGTCACCCATGCAGGGCCGAAGGAGAGCGGCTGCATCCGGAGCGTCGTCGCACTGGGTACGTTGCTGGCGGGCGGCATCGGCGACACGGTGCGCATCAGCTACGCCAGCGATCCGGTCTTCGAGGTCGAGGACGCCAGGGAGATGCTCAACTGCCTGGGTTTGCGGCCGCGCGTCGAGCCGGAGCTGATCGCGTGTCCGACGTGCGGGCGGATCGAGGTCGATCTGATCACGCTGGTGCAGGACGTGCGGCGGAAGCTGGCGGACATCAAGGTGCCGGTGAAGGTGGCGGTGATGGGCTGCGTGGTGAACGGCCCGGGCGAGGCCGAGGGGGCCGACGTGGCGGTGTTCGCGGGCAAGGGCAAGGGAATCATCTACGTGCAGGGCGAGCAGGTGCGCACGGTGGCCGAGGCGGACATGCTGCAGGCGCTGTATGAGGAGTCGGTGGCGTTTGCGGGCCGCGTCGAGCGCGGTGAAGTTTCATTGCGACAAGGTGGTGTCACCATCAAGCCGCCGGACCCGCTGCCGCGAGCGGACGGGAGTTTGCCGCTGCCGGTGATTGTGTAGTAGGCAGAACGGTTGCCTCGCCGTCGCGGCGGCACCGTCAGGGCGCGGAGGGTGATTTGGATAAGTATCAAGTCATACTTTGCTGAGTTTCCCGATGACCATGGTCGCCGGAAACAATGCGGTCAACGTCGTCGGCTAAACCAAAAGAAATGGTCACTTGGAAATACGCTTTGAGAGCGAGACTGCCCGTTCTTCGTGATTGGATCGCTCAGTAATGGGGATTGAACCGCCGCATTCCGGGCAGATGCCTGAAATGTTTCCCATCAGATCGTAGCCACACTTTTCGCAGGGCCGGTGATCGCCAAATATGCGGATTTGCGACCATCGGGTCAGGGCGAAGGCGATTCTCGCGATGCAATATGAAAGTCCGAGCCAGATGGCCAGCGCCGCGCTGAGCGTCACGCCCTCCGAGAGGGCAAATTGCCGTCGAATCACGTTCTCGAGATCTGTTGACGGGAAAAACGTTTCCGCGATCCAGTACATCAGGAACGGCGTACAGATCAGCGAAACAATCAGGATGGGAATTGAAATCGCCGCGCGTTTCCAGGTCGGCCGCTTTCGCCGCATCCACTCGGCAGAAGGGTCGGCGGATGCCCCTCGTCGTCCAGCACGGCGCGAAAGCATGAACAGAAAGCCCGCAATCGTTGCAGAAATGACCGACGGAATCCACAGCGGAACGACCACAACTGTGAATGTGAAAGGCAGCGGTCCAAGGTATGAATTGATTGTGGCCAGGTCCGCAGCGATGTATGCGAGTATTTGGCGTTCGTGACTCGTCCAGGCGATTTCAAATCCTGTCGAGAATAAGCCCGTCAGAAACTGGCCTGGCATGTCCACATAGGTTAACTGGCCATCGATCAAAATGAGTGTTACCGTCGGATAGAGCGCCCATTGACCGCCGGGGCCAGAGAGCTGCGCGGTGCTGCTGGTCTGGACCGAATATCGGAGCCCCGAACATTCGCTGAAGACCCAGCCTCCGGAGCAAAGCAGCGCAAGTACGACGCAAATCCAGAAAACGGCTTTGCGCGTCCGGGTGAATCGAATCTTCATGATTGACCAGAGTTATCTCATTTCTCGGGAAATAAGAACCTTCCCCCTCGGGCCCTATCTTACATTCTCAGACACTTGGCGGCACGATAGACTCCTTCGGAGCCCAACAAAGCCCCACCCCGGCGACGCGGCGAGCGATCTGGGGATGGCGCGGTTTGGTTTGTGGAGGGTCATCACTCTTTCTGGCCGGTTTATATTTCCGGCCGCCCCGCCTGTCTGGCGCAACCTTCATTATTTTTCATGCGCCGGCAAGACAGAATTTCGTTGATCTCATTCCATCCCTCCCCCGGTGGTTCGCTCAGGGCGGTGAGCGGACCGATCAAACCTGTCGCATCCCTTCCCGACGCTCCAATGGCGCTCTCCGGCGTTCATACATCCAGAGTTGCGCATCGGCTGCCACTCATGCCGGCGGCTTCGCGGTTACGGTTCGTGATTTGACGAACACGACCGGCGCGGCCTGCCGAATGTGATGCCGCGCATGCCGCACGCGTAGGCTGGCGATACGCGTCCCCGCCGCGCAACATTTTGCCTCGTCAGCGACGCCTGCCGCCAGTGCAACGGCGGCACAAGGGATGGAGTATTTCCATGAAGACTCTCGCACGCATTCTTGTCTCAACCACGCTTCTACTGCTTGCTGCTGCATCATCATCGCCCCTGTTCGCGGAGGAACCGCGCGGCGGAAACACCGTCGTCGTCGATTGCGACGGCGCTGCCGATTTCACGACAATCCAAGCCGCGATTAACGCGGCCGTGAGCGGCGACACGATTGTCATTGCCCCGAACGATTGCAATCTGCAAGGCCGCTACTTTGAGCGACTCAATCTGCTGGGTAAATCGCTGCGGTTGCAGAGCATCGATCCCGATGATCCCGCGGTCGTCGACGACACCGTGATCGACGGGATGACCGGCGGCGACACGATCACGGCGCTGGCCATGCCGCCGGGCGCGACGCCGACCGAGATTGCCGGGCTGACCGTCCTCAATGGCACGAATGTCTTCGATATCTTGAATGCCTCGTTGACCCTTACAAATCTGGTCGTCGCCGGGTCCAACGACCGGGGAATTACTGCGGAAGCGACTCCCATCACTCGCTCGCTCTCGATCGTCGACTGTGTCATCCGTGACACGCGAGGGATCGGCGTTGACGGATACGATCTGAAAATCCGAGGCACACAGATCATCGACAACGATTTCACGGGATTATCCGTCTTCGACTCCAAGGCCGAGATTCTCGATACGAATTTTGAACGGAACGGCCCCGGAGGGCCTGGCGGTGGCATTTACCTCATCGCCACCGCTGCGACGCTGATTTCCAATTGCCGGTTTATTGCCAACGTGGCCAACATTCAGGGCGGCGGAGCGGAGATCGCCTACCTGTCGGGGGGCGTGCCTGCGTTTCCGATCGTCGTTCGAGATTGTCTGTTCGCCGGCAACAGGGCGTTCAGCGGCGGGGGCGTCAAGCTCTGGGGCCAGAGCGTGACGGCCGATCATTGCACGTTCGTCGGAAACCGGGCGACGCAGGGACCCGCGATCTATGTGTTCAGCAGCGGCTCGGTGGTGACGAACTGCATCTGCTGGAACAACCGCGGAACCCAGAGCTTCACCGAGCCCGACATTGCTGCAAACGGCAGCTATGTGAGAGCGTACAACGACCTTCAATTTGCGAGCCCGTTCGGCGTCGGAAACATTTCGGCCGATCCGATGTTCGTCGACCCTGGCGTCTGGGACGCGCACGGAACGCCCACACAGCCGCATGACGACACCTACACACTGGGCGATGTGCATCTGCTTCCCGGATCGCCGTGCATCAATACGGGAGATCCAAACTTCGTGCCGGCGGCAGGTGAGACGGACATCGACGGCGATCCGCGTGTGCTGGGCTGCCGCACGGACATGGGAGTGGACGAAGCGCCGTATCAGGGCGGCGATTTCGACGACGATGGCCAGATCGATCTCGACGACGTCGGGCCGTTCGTGGACGCCCTGCTGGCGGGCGGGGCGAATTGCATGGCCGACGTCAACCAGGACGGCTTTGTAAATGGCGCG
>DATMEE010000336.1:0-3278 GCA_035557035.1 Phycisphaerae bacterium | reverse complement strand
GACGGGCATCGTCG
Source organism: Phycisphaerae bacterium (assembly GCA_035557035.1). GTDB lineage: Bacteria > Planctomycetota > Phycisphaerae > UBA1845 > UTPLA1 > JADJRI01. The sequence goes on along the minus strand of DATMEE010000336.1, from coordinate 3,264 downwards.
TGACCGATCCGGCGTCCGACCCGTTCGGGCCGAACGCCATCCGGGCAAGCACCGGCGCGATTTTCAATGTTCCGCTTGTCGAGGCCGAGGCGGTGGCGGCACGCGAGTTTCTGGAGAAGCGGAAGATTCAGATTATCGCGGCCGATTCGGAGGCGACGACGTCGTTTTTGGACATCGATCTCACCAAGCCAACGGCGGTGGTGCTGGGTTCCGAGGCGCGCGGCCTGACCGATACATGGCGGAATATCGCAACGGCTGCCCGCGTGCCGATGTTTGGCCGGGTCGATAGCCTGAACGTTTCGGTGACGGCGGCGATCATCTTCTATGAAGCGCTGCGGCAGCGGTTACAATTGGACCGAAACGATGCGGCGAAACATAAATAGGAAACTTGGATTTCAAGTTCAAAGTCTCTATGAATTCAGGCGCTAACCGCTTCCTTTCGGGCGCGGCTCTGTTGAGGAGAAGACTCATGGCGAATGTTCCTTTTCGGCCGGACCTGCCGCTCTCGATCAACGACCTGCGCGATGAATTCGAGCGCTGGATCGACCGGGTCTGGCATGGCGGCCTGAACACCGCGCCGCTCGACGGTCAGGACTGGGCGCCCAGCATGGACGTGTATGAGCGGCCGGACAGTTATTTCATTCGATTGGAAGTGCCGGGTGTGCCAGTCGAGGACATCGACGTTTCGATTCTGAAGACCATGCTGACGGTGAAGGGCACCAAGCGTTCGCCGCAGGAAGTGACTGACGGCACCCGGCGGGTGCGGAATGAGTGCCGCTTCGGGACATTCCGACGAAGGTACGACCTGGGTGCCGCGATTCGCGAGGACTCTGTTTCAGCATCGTGCAAAGACGGCGTGCTGTTTATTCGCATTCAGAAAGCGGTCGAGGCCGCGGGGCGCGCGGTAAAGGTGCAATCCGAGGACGGCGGCGGCGACGTGAAGACCGGAAGTTAGTGCGAGGCGAGCGCCACGGGTTGCTGCGTCAGCAGATCGGCGAGCGTCATCTGGCTAAAGAGGTCCCGCAGCCTTGCATGCGCATCCTCGGTGATGCGGCTCATCGTAAGTTGGACGGCGGGGGGAATGGAGCGCAGCACTTCGTCGTTCTGTTCAAAGGAAACAATGGCGCCCACGCCGTCGAAGACGTCAAAAAGGGTGATCGTCTCCGGCCGGCGGTTCAGCCGGAAACCTCCGCGAGGTCCTCTGTCTGAATGAAGAATGCCGACGCTGGCGAGCTGGCTCAGAATTTTGGCGGCGTAGGCCTTGGGGAGGTTGTGTTTGAGGGCAATGTCGCCGGCCCGAATCCCCGAGGAGGAATGACCATCCTGGGATTGCTCGGCAATTTCATAGAGGGCCAGCAAGGCGTAGGTCGCGGTCTTTCGTCGGAGCATAAAGGCTTGTTCCTGCGTAAGTCATGATGAACGAAAAATCGGCCGAGCGGTTGCCGCAATTCCATACACGTTGTCGGGAATTGGGAGATGATAGTATTGAAGATTGCGAATTCCACGAGAATCCCGAACCGGTCAGGATGCGTGGCTGGACCCCGCGAAATCAGCAGTTAATCCAAGGATTTGCGAATCGACACGAACGAAACTTCGGAGCCGGCACGAGGCGGACCGACGTGGCTGCGCGCTCTGGGCCGAAATGAAATGCCCGCAACGATCCATGTGGGGGGTCAAGCATTTCACCGGGTCCGCGAATACAAGCACGACTTTTTCGCGGCCACGGGGCTCTATGCAAACGGCACGGAGCGAATGGTGCTGAAGATGGGCCGCCAGGCTCCTCTGCTCGGCGTCCCGCTCCTTTTCATTGGGAAATTCCTGTCGAAGCGGGAGGGCCGGCTGCTTCAGGCGGCGGCGGGCGTTCCCGGAATTCCAGGAACTTTCGGGATTGTTCAAACCACGGGCTTGCTGCGGGAGTACGTTGACGGCGCGCCTTTAGGGCGAAAGGACGTGCCGGGCGATGACTTCTTTCCGTCGCTGGCGGGCATGCTCGAGGCGCTCCATGCCCGCGGGATGGCATACGTCGATCTCGAAAAGCCTGAAAACATTCTTCGAGGCCAGGATGACAAACCATATCTCATCGATTTTCAGATCTCGTGGATGAAAGCCGGCTGGCTGGGAAAGCGATGGCCGTATCGGCCGTTGCTGCGCATCCTTCAGGAGTCCGACCGATATCATCTCTTCAAGCACTGGCGGCGATCGAGGCCGGATCAACTCGATGCCGGAGCCGTTGAAAAGTATGGTCGTCCGCCATTTTGGATTCGCTGGCACCGGTTTTTCTTTCGTCCGATCACGCTGTTTCGCCGGCAGGTCCTCGTGTGGCTGGGGGCGCGCGAGTCCGTGCGGGGGCGCTCGCCGGGCTAATAATGGGCGAAGGCACGGCGCAAATTTGCCCGTGTGCGTCCGATCAGATTTCCCACCAAATAAATCCCGATTCAGGATTTGCCGTTCCGCGCCGTGTTTCTTATGTTGAGATTGTCCTTCGTCGATTTCACCCGGTGAATGAGGCGAGGACACTCAGGCATCCATCGGATGCCGACAAGCTGCCCGCGGAGCCGCGGCTGTCAAAGATGCTCACCTCACATGATTGCATTGCGCTTGCGCGAGCGGCCGGACGTTTCGGCTGCGAAGGCAGGCGCGCGTGCGGAAGTTAGGGAGTCGGCAGAATGGACGCTGGCCGAGTTTGAGTTGTCTCTCTGAGTTGGAGAGACGGGTACATGGGGATCTTCGGCGGCAAGGGAAGTGGCCGGCGGGGAAAAGCAGATCGGCCATGCGTCCGGGTCTGCGGGAAAAGGAGCTGACGATGAAGGCCTTCGTGAATTGCTTCAAGTCGTTCATTCGAGATGAAGAGGGTGCGACAGCGACCGAATACGCGGTCATGCTCGCCCTGATCATCGTGATCTCGCTGGCGGGCATCAGCGCCCTGGGCGAGAAGGTGTCCGACGTGTTCGTCGACATCGAAAGCGCGATGCCGTAATGCGGCTTTGCGGCGCGGCTGGTTGCCGCGTTTCGCACGGGTGAAATGCCCGTGCCACTCGAACTTGAGCACGGGCAGGCGGGGACTGTTGGTTCCTGCCTGCCCGTCGTTGTTTCTCGAAATGCGGAGCGGGGACTCTGGTCCGGGAATGGTTGTGAGTCACAAGGGGAATTTGCGTCCCATAGAAAGCCGGCCCGTGGAACAAAGGGGAACCGGAACGCCAGTTGGAAAGCAAGAGGTCCGATTCTCAGAAGACGGAATTTGTTGCGACTCGATTTGTATTCGAC
>DATMEE010000335.1:0-2679 GCA_035557035.1 Phycisphaerae bacterium | reverse complement strand
CGACGCGGTCTGGGAAGGATTGCGGCTCTATGAGGGACGGATTTTCAAACTGCACGAACATCTAGCCCGTCTCAGACGTTCCGCGGAGGCGCTTGAATTTTCAGAAATTCCAACGGACGAACGCATCATCGATGAGATCAGGCGCACGCTGGTCGCGAATGAGATGCGCGGCGGCGTTCATATTCGTCTGACGCTGACTCGTGGCGTCAAGACCACCTCCGGGATGGATCCGCGCCTGAATCAGTCCGGGCCGACGTTAATTGTGCTCGCCGAACATAAGCCGCCGGTCTACGCGAAAACCGGGCTGACTTTGATCACTAGCAAAATGCGCCGGCCGCCGCCCGAGATTCTCGATCCGAGGATTCATCACGCTAATTTGTTGAACTCTATCCTGGCCAAGATCGAGGCGAACAAATCCGGGGCCGACGATGCGCTCATGCTCGATGCCTGCGGGTTCGTGGCCGAAACGAATGCCACACACGTTTTTCTGGTCCGCGATGGCGAAGTCGCGACAAGCCGAGTCATGGCCTGCCCGGAAGGAATAACGCGGGCGACGGTGCTGGAGATCTGTGAGGCCACTGGCATTCCGTGCGCTGAAACCGATCTGACGCTCGATGATGTTTATCGCGCGGATGAAATGTTTTGCACCGGCACGATGGGGGAATTGGCCGGGGTGACGAAAGTGGACAATCGGATGATTGGAAGCGGGCAGGTGGGACCGATGACGCGGCGGTTAAGCGATCTTTTCAGTCGGCGCACCGCAACCGAAGGCGTTCAGGTAGTTTAGCTGGTTTAACGCCGCGTGAGTGTTGTCATCCCGGGCCGCGCAGACGGCGAGGGACCCCGCACTGAAACTGCGCGCCATCGCAAAGGGGGAGACGTTCAACCACTCAGGTGCGTGGTAAGTATTTCTGGGAGCGAGCAAATCGATCTGCGGTTGCGAGGTCCCTCGCCGTCTGCGCGGCTCCGGATGACAATGCCGGAGACGTCAATCACCCCACTTTAGGCGGGCGGCAATGCCCGCATCTCCACGTCGGATTGCAGGGCGCGCTCCAGATTCTCGATGTGTTTCCGCGCGGTTGAAATGTACGTCTCGTCGTCATCTGGCAAATGCGCCATGTCTCGGACGGAGGCTTCGTCATGCTCGCGGAAGATTTCCGCCACGCGCCGCGCGCGTTGCTCATCCACGCCCAGCTCGCGGAGCGCGTCGACACTGAGATCGAGCGCGCTACCGAGCGTTTCGCGATAGACTTGATTGACGCCAAGACGAATTATTTCGTAAGCGTGCTGGCGGCTCGTGGCGCGAGCGAGAATCTTGAGGCGCGGAAACTCGCGCTGGACCATTTCGATGATCTTGAGCGCCTTTGCTTCGTCGTCGATCGCCAACACGAAAAGCTTTGCGCGTTCCGCGCCGGCGGCCTGGAGCAAATCGAGTCGCGAGGCGTCGCCGTAGAATGACTTCATCCCGTAACGGCCGAGTGTTTCGACCTGATCGGCATCGTGATCGAGAACCGTCGTGCCAAATCCATTCGCACGGAGGAGGCGGCCGACGATGTGGCCGAAGCGCCCAAACCCGGCAAGGATGACGGGATTATCATGTTCGTCGATTTCATCGGGAGGGCGTTCGGGCTCACATCTTTGAAAGAGCGGACGCACCAGTTTTTCATTGATCGTGAACAGCAAGGGCGCTGCCGCCATGCTGAGGGCGACCGAGGCAACGAGCAGGCTTGCGATTTCAACCGGCAGCACGGCGTTTTGCGTCGCGAACGAAAAGAGCACGAAGGCGAATTCGCCGCCTTGGGCCAGCGCAAAGGCGAGGAGGAATCCTTCGCCGCGTTTCAGGCCGAACACCCGTGCAAGTGCCAGGAGCACGCTAAATTTGAGCGCGAGCAGTCCGGCCACGGTCAGCGCGATTGTCCCTGGTTGCTGTGCGATGAGCGCGAAATCGATACTCGCGCCGACCGAGATAAAGAAGAGGCCGAGGAGCAGGCCCTTGAACGGTTCGATGTCCGCTTCGAGTTGCACCCGGTATTCACTTTCCGCGAGGACGACTCCGGCGATGAACGTTCCGAGTGCCGGGGAGAGGCCGAGCCTTTGCATGAGCAGGGCGATGCCAAGAACGAGCAAGAGCGCGGTGGCCGTAAACATCTCGCGCAATCGCGTGCCGGCGATGTAACGGAAGAATGGTCGCAGGAGGAAACGGCCCGCCACCACAATCGCGGCGACGGCCCCGACAACCAGCACCGCCTGCCCCCAAGCCGGGAGACCCGCCATCATTCCCGATCCGGATGCATGTGTAACAGCATCCCCGCTTGGCCCAGCGGCCAGCAACGGCATCAGGGCAATGATCGGGATGACGGCGATGTCCTGAAAAAGCAGCACCGCGAAAGAAGCCTCTCCACCCGGTGTTTTCATCAGCCCTCGTTCATTCAGTGATTGCAAGGTGATGGCCGTGGAGGACATCGTAAGAATCAGCCCCACCGCCAGAGAGGACTTCCAAGGCAAACCAAAGCAGGACGCGACGAAGCCGGCGGCCGCGGCCGTGACCACAACCTGCAAACCGCCGAGTCCCAGAATTGGCCGGCGCATTTGCCACAGGATGGCGGGCCGAAGTTCGAGCCCGACCACAAAGAGCATCATCACGACGCCGAACTCCGCGAAGTGCATCACGTCGTCGCC